>JAFMQT010000273.1 GCA_017354515.1 Nocardia sp.
AATTTGTCGCGACGCACACAATGTACCGTTAACTAACGGCTCAATCAACAGGTAACACGACAGACGACCTATCGAACTCGACGAACCATGTGGTGGGTCACATGGTGGATAGGTGAAATCATAGGGAACACCCACGCCGAACGCGCGCCGAATATGCCATCCGGCAACGACCATGAGCAGCGCCCATAGGCTAGCAAACGGATGGCAATCAGCGACCGATCCAGGTCGCCGGATCTAGGACTGGGCGGCCAGCAGCGCCAGCACCCCCGCCCCGGCGAGCGCGCCGAGATCTTCCATCTCCGAGGACACCACCCGCAGCGCGGCCAGAAATCCCACCCGGGCATGGGCGACGACGGCCGCGTTGAGCGGCTTCCACAGCGCCTGCCCCGCCTCGATCATCGGGCCGCCGATGGCCACCACGCCGATGTCCAGCAGTGGGGCCGCGGACGCGATGGCCAGCCCGACCGCGGTACCCACCCGTTCGAAGGTGGCGATCGCGACCGGATCCGCCGCGCCCGCGGCCGTCACCAGATCAGCGAGCCGGTCACCCGACCAACCCTGAGCACGGGCCCAGCGCACCGCGGACCGGCCGCCGGCGATCGCTTCCAGACACCCCCGCCCGCCGCATTCGCAACGGTCGTCGTATCCGGGAACCAGCAGATGCCCGAGATGCCCGGCGTTGCCGGTGCGGCCGACCACCGCCAGCCCACCCACCGTCAGACCGGCGGTGATCCGGTCCGACAGGCAGATGACCAGCGAGTCCGGTATTTCCGCGGTGGCACCGAAGTTCTGCTCGGCGAGGGCCAGGCACACTCCGTCGAGCCCGAGCTGGACATCGGCCCCCGGAAATTCCTTCCGGACCGCCTCGACCAGTTCGAAACCGGTCTGCCACTCCAGGACCGAGACCGGAGCCACCACACCCGCGGCCATATCGATCGGCCCCACCGAGGCGATGCCGATCGCGATGACGTCGTCCGAGCCGGCCACCTCGTGCAACAGCGAACGGCAGGCCTCCCACGCACCGGTGGCCGGAATCGGGATCCGGCGCACGTCCTCGTCACTCACCCCCTCGGCGACCTGCGTCGCGACGAAGCTCGCCGAACCGATTTCCAGCGCCAGAACCGTCATGAATTCCTACCGTCAGCCAGGGATGTGGAAGATCAGCGACCGGCCACGGGACGCAACCGGCGCCCCAGCACGATACGACGCCGCGGGGTTTCCGGCGCGACCTCCCCGCATACCGGCCGCGCACCGGTGTGGATGATCCGCAGGGGCCGTTTGTGATCCGACGGTGCGGTGGCGTGCCGGTCCAGGTTCTCCACGACCTTGCCCGAGCCGTCATAGGCCACCCCAGCCCAGATCATCGCCCGAGGGCCATCGCCCCGGATGATCAAAGCCTGTGCGAGCTCGGCACATTGGGACAGCAGCGGACATTCCGCGCAGGTCTGCACGGCGGTGCGCCAGGATTCGGGAGTACCCACGTCCAGATCCCAGTCGTCCGGGCCGTCGGCGCACGGCGGCCGGACCGCGGCGGGACGAACCGGAACGGGATCGGTCTGCACGATGGACGTTCGCGCACGTCGGGAAACCACAGTGGCGGTACCCGCGTGGGAATTGGAAAGTCGCTGCGGCACAGTCGATGTCGTGGGCAGCCGATGCGAGGTGATGATGCTCATTGTCTTATCTCCGGGGTACCGAGGACGCACGTATGCTTCGCATCTGGATGATTCGCATACGCGAGCCCAGCTCGGGCGGGCATCAGGGCTGCTCAACAGTCCCCGGAATGCGGCTATGAAAATGCCGTAGTGGCACGGTAACTCATACTCGAACCAGAGGCAACAGGTTACGCCGTCATATAACGGCACATTGACGGTACTGTCACACAGACGTATCGTTGGTCAGCGGGCCGTTCCTACGCGTCCCGATAAACCGCTGGCACGAGTAGTTCTCCAAGAGGTAGGGCGGTGCAGTCCGAGTACACGATCGACGAACTCGCCCGCGCGGCGGAGACCACCGTGCGCAGTGTGCGCGTCTACCACGAGCGCGGCCTGCTGCCCTCTCCGGAGGTCCGGGGTCGTATCGGCTACTACCGCCCCAACCATCTCGAGCGTTTGCAGACGATCAGCCGCCTGCTGAGCCGGGGCATGAAGCTCAACGGCATCCGTGAACTGCTCGACGCGTGGGACCGCGGCGACGGCCTGGCCGATGTCCTGGGTGTCAGCGAGCCGCCCCCCACCGTCAACGAACCCGTTGCCGCACAACCCGATCCGGCAGCCGACGATCCCCTCGCTGATCTGCCCGACTATGTCAAACAGGCCCTGGCCGCCAGTTCGGATCCACTCGAGGCCTACCGGGTCGCCAACCCCCGCTGCGGCGACCTGGCAGCCCGGCTCATCGAGGCCGGTGTACCCGACGCCACGGCATTCGGGATCGTCGAGCGCCTGCGCGCGGACTGCGACACCATCGCCGATCGTTATGCCGGCGAACTGTTCTACTGCCTGGCCGGGCGCAGCTACGAAAAGTCCGAGCGCACCGCCAAGGACCTGGCCCGGCTGGAATCGGATCTGGCCATCGCCCGGCTGATCGTTACCCGCGCGGCCGGCGAACTGATCGACCAGGCCTTCGCCCGCAACGCCGAACTTCCCGGTCGGGGAGTGCGATCGGCCGCGTCCGAATCGGCCGGGGGCACGGCCGGCGTCAGCCGTCCCCGGTGAGGGCCCGAACCCGCGCCAGCACATCCGGATAGCGCTTGAGGTGGGCGCCGCCGTTGAGATCTATTGCGGCACCGGTCATCCAGGCCGCCTTGTCCGAGGCCAGGAAGGCCGCCATCTCGGCTACCTCCTCCGGTGCTCCGCTGCGACCCAGCGGGGTGTTCTCCAGGTATTCCTCGGTCAGGCCCGGAACGTAGGCGATCCCGGCGACCAGCGGGGTATCGACCAGACCCGGGTTGATGGCGTTGACCCGGATTCCGCGGTCGGCCAGCTCCAGCGCGGCGACCTCGACCAGCATCAGCACACCGGCCTTGGATGCGCAGTAACCGGCCATGCCGGTGCCGGGCTGGCGACCGTTGAGCGAGGCGATACAGGTGATCGATCCGCCCTCGACCACCGTCCGGCCCGCGTATTTGATCACCAGGAACGATCCGGTCAGGCAGACATCGACGGTCGTCTTCCAGTGCGCGAGTTCGAGTTCGGTGATCGGTCCGGGCATGGTGAGCCCGGCGCAGTTGACCACCGCGTGTAGTTCGTCCGGATCGGCGAACGCGGCGGCGACCGAATCCTCGTCGGTCACATCGAGTGTCGACGCCGTGGCGGCGGATCCGATCTCGGCGGCGACCGTTTCGGCGGCGGCGGTGTTCACATCGGCGACTACGACGCCGAATCCGTCCCGCGCCAGCGTTTTCGCGGTGGCCCGGCCGATTCCGGAACCGCCGCCGATGACGATCGCGGTGCGGGTCATGACCGCACCCCCGGCGCGGCGGCGGCGAGGTGCCGGCTCAGAAAGCTCACCTGATGTTCGAGCGCGGGCTCGAACCAAGGGTTGCCGGCGAAGACGTCGAAGTGATCGCACGGATAGTGGCGAACCTCGGCGCGGGCCGCGAATCCGGCCTTGGCGGCGGCGTGTGGCGGTGCGGCGCGGTCGAAATCGGCGATCTGCATCAGCACCGAAGCGGTGACGTGCGCGGCGCGTCGATCCGCCCGCATGCCGCCGAGCTCCATCCCCACCGAGGCGTCGACCTCGTTGCGCCAGGACGGACCGGCGATGGCGAGGTAGCTCTCGTAATAGCCTTCGGCGGTCATGGCGGCCTTCGACCCCGGCTTTCCGACCAGCGGAATCATGACGCGCTCACCGCCGAATCGCCCGGCCAGCGCACTGCGCACACTCGATACCGTGGATTTCGCCAGCGCGGCGGCGCCCTCCTGCTTGGCGGCCGTGATTCCGGCGGACAGTCCGTTCACCAGCGGCACCACCGCGATTACGGCACAGATATCGGACCGGTCCGCGGCAATACTGAGGGCATGCCCGGCGGACATCGAAATGCCCCACGCGATGAGCCGCTCCGGATCCACGCCCGGCATGGTGGCGGCGGCGTTCAGGGCTGCCCGATAGTCCTCGATCTGGCCCGGGATCGACACCTTCTGGCGAGGCTCACCGGCCGAGAGCCCGAATCCCCGGTAGTCGAAGGCGAATACGGCCAGTCCGGCCGCGTTCAGTCGCCGGGCGAACGGTTCCAGGCCGGCGTCCTTGGTTCCCCCGAACCCGTGTGCCATGACCACCACCGGACAACCCGCGGGGCCTGCGAACGGACTGTCCGTGGGTGCCTCGAAAAACCATGCGTC
This sequence comes from Nocardia sp., assembly GCA_017354515.1. Taxonomy (GTDB): domain Bacteria; phylum Actinomycetota; class Actinomycetes; order Mycobacteriales; family Mycobacteriaceae; genus Nocardia. The sequence continues at coordinate 4,341 of JAFMQT010000273.1, forward strand.
GCACTGGGTTCCGATGGACAGAAAATCGACCCGCCGATATGTCGTCACTGCGCCGCTCCCACCGATCGATCCTGCTGCCCCACCCGCGCCCACGGCACCGGACCCGCCTCCCGCGCACGCCGCGCCCCGGCGGGTAGCTCGCGAGCCCGCATATCGTGTTCGTAGAGGAAGTAGTCACACTGCTGAGCGTGCCGGGCGGTGGGCACCATATGTCCGGTGTAGTGCCGCGTATCGGCCTCGATCACCCGGTGCATCTCGGGCTCGGACGGCAACCGGTACCGGCCCACCGCATAGGCCCCGATCAGCCGCGCCTGGCATTCCACGAACGGGAACAGCGTCGGAACGGCCTGGGCGAAGCCGTGGAAGGCCAGATCCTCGATTCCGGGAACGAACATCCGCTTGTAGAGGTCGATTCGATTGTCCGGAGCGGAGATGAACTCCGGATCGAAGAACGGGAACGTGATGTTGTAACCGGTGGCGTAGATGACGATATCGAAATCGTCGGCGGTGCCGTCCGCGAAATATGCCGTGGCGCCGTCGAATCGCTCGACATTCGGTTTCGCGATGACATCGCCGGACCCCAATCGCAGCGGCAATTCCACCGACTGGGTGGGATGCGCCTCGAAGAACCGGTGATTGGGCTTGGGCAGGCCGTAGTTCTCCGGACGGCCATTGACCAGCGGCTGACCCCACTGCAGCAGTTTGCGCTGCCATGAGTACGGGATGTACGGACTGGTCCGGTAATACTTGTCCCCCGGCCGGCCGGCGATGTATTTCGGTACGATCCACGCGCCCGAACGGGTGGACAGCGTCAGCGTATTCCCCAGGGTTTTCGACGACAGCTCCACCGCGATATCGGCGGCGCTGTTACCGATTCCCACCACCAGAATGCGCTGATTGGTGAAGTCCATCGGATCGGTGGGGTCGATGTAGTGGTGGGCGTGCATGGTCCGGCCGGTGAACTCGCCCGGAAATTCCGGATAGCGCGGATCCCAGTGGTGTCCGTTCGCGACGACCAGGAAATCGAAGTGCCGCACCTCGTTTCGCTCGGTCCGCAATTCCCACCCGCCGCCGGAAAGCCGCCGCGCGTGCAGCACCCGGTTCCGGAATTCGATGGACCGGTGCAGGTCGAAGGCGGCACAGTAGCTGTCGAGGTACTGCTTGATCTGGGTGTGATGCGGGAAGTCCGGGAACTGCTCGGGCATCGGGAAGTCCTTGAAGGACAACTGATGTTTGGAGGTGTCGATATGCAGTGAGCGGTAGGCGCTGGAATGCCCGTTCGGATTGCCGAAGGCCCAGTTGCCGCCGACTCGGTCCGACGCCTCGAAGCACACATACGGCACCCCGTAGTCGCTGAGCATCTTCCCGGCCGTCAGACCGCTGATCCCGGCACCGATCACCGCGGTGCGCGGCAGATACATCACCACTCCCTTCACCGGGTAGACAGATCTGTGATTCTGTCTATCTGTAGACAGAATCACAGATCTGTCTACAAGTTGCTACGGTTTTCGGGAAACCGGATAACGACAGCGGCGGCGAGCAGTGGAAAGGGGTCGATGGCAGTGCCGACAACCAGCGCGGCGACGACCGGCACCGTGGTCGACCGCCTACTCGAGGCCACCCAGAAATTACTGGCCACCAAGGGAATCCGCGCCACGACCATGCTCGAGGTGGCCGAGGCGGCCGGAGTGTCGCGGGCGTGGCTGTATCGGCACTTCCCCGACAAACCGGCTTTGATCGGCGCCGCGATCGTCCGGTTGACCGACACCTGGTGGAACGACGCGCGCGCGATCCTGGACACCGTGGACACCTTCGTCGGCCAACTCGCGATCGGCGTGCGGATCGGGCGCGGAGCCTACGATGATCCGGGCGCACTGCTCATGCGGCTGCGCACCGACGAGCCCGAGGAATTCGCCGCCTGCGCGGGCGCGGGCGTGGCCACCCTGGTGCCCGGACTGGCCGAATTCTGGCGCCCCTACGTCGACCGGGCGGCCGAGCACGGGGAGATCCATCCCGCCCACGACCTCGCGGCCGTGGCGGAATGGGTGGCACGGATCCTGATCAGCCTCGGCACCATGCCCGGCGAGACCGTCGACCCGGACGACACCGCGGCGATCGA
>JAFMQT010000055.1 GCA_017354515.1 Nocardia sp.
GAAACTGGACAGTGGCGCTCAACGCGCTTGCTGCCCTGTTCCCTAGACGACTTCCATTGTGCTAGAATAGGTTTGGGAATGAAGTAGTCCCGTTCTTACACGGTTATCGTGACAGCCTCCCGAAGGCTCCGATACCGGCCAGCGCCAGATAGAGGACATACATTCCGAAAGGCGTGCGCCGTGGTCGCAACTGGACACCGGCGCCGTGGTCGGGATCGACGTGGTGACGTACCGGGGAGCGTGGTTGGCGTGGCGGCATCCAGCCCATGATCAGTGCCAGCAACGCCAATCCGCCGAACATGGTCGCACCCCCTATGGCGCCGACCGCTGTGGCCGTATGTCCTTGCTGCACACCCCCGCCGATCCCCATCCACACCGCGATGCCGGCGAAAACCCCTAGAAATAGCGCGATCGCGGTCGACTGTATTCGGGCGGTTGCCCCCGGTGGCTGGACCGGCCATTCCGGTTTCCAGGCCACATGCGGGAAAAATGTCGCCGGAGTCTGTTCACTCATCCGTTCACCCCTTGTCCCACAACGCCTGCAATCCTTTCGACCCGAGATACGAGCCCACCAAGCCTGCGGCCCCACCAACCACGAACCCCGCCGCCGTGCCGGCGCCCGGAATGAACGACCCGTCCAGAGCGCCCTCCGCCCCACCCGTGAGAACACCCTCGGCCAGGCCACTGGCGATCATTCCGGTCTCCGCACCGCCGGCCTCGGTCACAACCGCCTTCGTGGGATCCATCCCATCGTGGATGTCATCGGCGATAGATGGAATCGTCCCCACCGCGTTCCCCAACAGCCCGAAATGACTGATTCCGGAACTGAGGTCTTTGGTGATTCCCTTCTCCGCAGTCGATTTGCCCCAGTTTTCAACCCATTTCAGCATGGTCGGATCCCCGGCGTCCTGTGCCGCGTGCTCCATGCCCTTTCGCGTCGCCTCGGTCATACTCCCGACAACAGCGGAGGCCGTCATTCCGGGTATATCCGGCTTCCAGAACGATGTCGGATTGGTGGCGATCCCGTCCGGGAGGGCCTTGGGGTCATCCTTCTTGATTTTCGTAATTGCCGCGGTCTCGGCTTTCAGTGCCGAATCCGAGGCCATCGCGGAGATCACCTCGTTGGCGTCCGCGATCTCTCGTCCGCATCGATCGTCGGAGTGCAGCAGAGCGGTCGCCAGCCCCGGAATGCGGGCCAGTTGGATTCCGGCCTCGGAGTTGGGATCCTTGATGCCGGTGACCTTCCAGTCGTCACTGACCGTCACCGGCGCGATCACATAGTTTTTGAAGACCGATTTCAGCTCCGCGAGCGTCTCGTTCATCTCGTTGAACGCGCTCGTGCACGCCTTCGACAGCTGGTCGTAGCCGGTGGCCACGGCACGCATCTGCTTCTGCTCGCTATCGGCCTTCTGCTTGGCCGCATCTCCGGCCTTCCCTTTCCAGTTCAGGCTGTCATGGATGGCGGTGTGCATGGTGTCGGCAGCTTTGATGATGGCGTCGGCCACTGCGGTAGCTTGCTGGGCAGTACTCTGCAGGGCTGAAACATCCCATTTCAGAACCTCATTCGGTGTCGGCATAGCGATCGGCCCCTCACTTCTTCTTGGCCGGGTCGCCGGAGTTCAGATCCGCGACCGACTTCAGCCGGTTCGCGGCATCGTCATCGCTGTTCTTGTACATGTCGGCGGACATCGCCAGTTGACCGGAGAACTCGTTGAACCGGGCTTCGAGCACGGCCCGGGCGGTCGAATCGGCCTTACCGGTTTCGCTCAGTGCCTTGCCCACGCTCGACCCCTTCAACAGGCTGACCGCCGGCCCCACATCCACGGCACCGGCCGCGTTGATGTCCTGCGGGAGCAGGGCGAGAGCGCCCGCGACCTGCCGTAGAGTATTCGGATTGACATCCAAGCCCATTTGTTTCCCCTCCATTTTTGGCAATGGCCGAATTCCCTGCCTCTCCGACCGTAGTCGACCGATCGCATCGAGGGGGAGGCTTCATTTCAGGGGAGAGGACCGGTCAGTATGGTGTGGGGCTGTTGGAGGCGGGACGGGTCGGTCCCACGGCGAGACCGAGGCGGACCGAGGTCGGGATGGCAACGAGGGAGATCGAGCAGGAGTTCGCGGCTGCTTACAAGGGAATTCTGGATCACCACCGCGCATGTACAGGGCCCGCAGAAGCTGCCATGTGGAAACACGCGATGACTGTATGAACCAGCCTGAGATCGATAATCCGGAAAATGGGCGGCTGAGGCTACTTCCTGAGATTCAGTGCTATCCGACCTGGGTCTACCGGAATGGGATGTACGACAACGTATCTCCAAATTCTCTGGGGATTTCGGCAGAGATGGGGTCCGAATGGGTCGTCGACTTCGATCCCGAGAGTTTGCAATGAAGGCTGAACTGAGGCGTTTGCACAGTCCGGACGCGGATCTGGCCAGTGGGAATCTGCCCGAAGATTCGTTGTTCGTGCAGTTGATGATCGGCCCGGCCGGTGCTGCCGGTGAGGAGTCGTTCGACATCGTCGTGTGCACCCCGAAAGCAAGCGATGATCTGATTGATCCAACTGATCCGGAGTCGGGACGATATCTCCTGGTTCTCGATCACATCGACGTCGATCTGATCGAGCAATACGTCCGAGACTATCTACGAGACCTCGATCGGCCCACGTGGCAGGGGCTCGCCGCGGAGATAGGGAAACTCGGCAGGTGGGAGTTCGAGGGCTACCAGCCGTAGGGTGACTGACCGTGGCGATCGGATCGCGGTAGCATCTGGCGCGACCCCAGCCGAGGGCAATCTTAACCAGGGGAATCAGGCGATAATGAAAGACTGATCCCCGAAGCGGGCTACTACTTCGAACTTGCCGCCAAGAGCTTCGACATACTTGCGGATCGTCTCGATCTTGGAGTGCTCGATATCGCCTTGCTCGATCTTGGATAGCAGGTCCAGGGCCGGTCTTCATCTTTGCTGGGGGAGGAGTCCGATCCGTTGTCGTGATCACCGACTTGTGAGACGTCGGCGATACCGACGGAAAACATGCTGGCGACTTCCCGGGAAAGTCGGCGGACCAGGTCGAAGACGAGGTGGAGTCCATCGTCGACAATCCGCGGATGGAAAAGCCTCTCAGTAACGGCCGTGCTGCATTCAGCGACGGGGAGACGGTCGTCATATACGATCCGCAGAATCCGGATGGTTGCACAGTTTTCAAGCCAGGTAATGTTGAGGATTATTGGGATAGTCTAAAGTGAGGGATTGATGGCAGATATTGCCCGGAGCGCCGTTAGGGTTGAGCTTACAGCGGCAGAGAGTCGCCTTCTGCAGGCGGGCTTGAATCAATGGCTAGGTCCTGCACGGCCCACGAAGAACTTGCTGTTGCGATGGGCTTCGCAAATGTTCGAGAGATGCTCGACCAGAACCGCAGGATCACGTCTGAATTGGTTGCGGGACAGCAGTTGACGCCGTTGGACTGGGCGCGAGCACTACTGGCGACGGAGATCAATTTTTCGAGTGACGTTCTGGGTGCAGGAGCCGAATGGGCGACAGTAACGGGAATCAGCGACGAAACTGCGATTCAGCTGTTACGCTCGATTCAAAGAAAGCTCGTGAGAATAGTCACTCCAGTGATCGGAAATGGGCTGGGAACCCGCCCCATTCGTTGACGGGAACTCACTCGCTGGGATTGTTTTGAATCCGAAGAGAGGTCCGGTCGAGACAGAAGTATTATCACCGAGTCATTGTCGATTGCTGGATTTCGGCGAGGGTATTGATCCGCCGTTGCAGGTACCGAGTCTGCGAAGCGAACCAACTGGGGGCCCAGAACCAGGTCACGAACGGCGACACGTGGACGGTGGACCCTACCTGTGCGTGAGAAGTATTGAGTAGCTTCGCCATTCGATGCAATCCGATCAGGTTGTAGATCGGGATCAGCTGTGACCACCACTGTGACCATGCCGCACGCGGCGTTTCGGTGAATGCGGTGAGTTCCGAACCGATGCGGTCGTACCAGATGAAGTAGTAGACGCCGAGGGTGACCCCGCACAGCCACCACAGCGTCCACGCGCCTTGGCGGCGGATCGCCGGCGGTGATCCCGGCTGGACGGGTAGCGGTGAGACCGGGTAGAGCGGTGGCGGTGCGACCGGTTGAGGGGCGTGGTTGTCGCCGAGTTGCGGCTGCTGGCGCGCCATGGGTTCGGTCATGGGGGGTGCTCCTGTTCTGCGTGGATGCTTAACGATCGCGGTGGAGTGGCGGGCGTTACACCACCGTCTGCGACGCTGCTCATGGCCGGTTTCGGTGTTCCGGCAGCGTCACCGACAGGATCAGCACGGCCAGTGGCAGTCCGATCGCGATGGCGTATCCGAGTGTGATCACTGGTGGCGCCCTGCCTGTTTGGTGATGGTCGGCCACGCGGGGTATTGCTGTGTTCCGGTGATCAGGTCGGCGGTGTGGGTGATCCGCAGCCAGGGGGTGCCGGGTTCGAGGGTCTCGAGGTGGGGGATCACGACCGCGTCGGCGGCGTGCTCGCCGGCGTACTGCACGGCGATGAGTGTGGCCAGGGCGGGGACGGTGTCGGTGTGGACGGTGTAGACGATCTGTAGCTGGTGCTTGAGCGTCAGTTCTTCCAGGGTGGTGGGGTCGTGGTCGCTGTGCAGCAGTGCGATCGCCCGTGTCGGTTTGTTCGGCTCCGTCAAAGCGCTTGTCCCTTCACGATTTAGAATCGAGGTAGCGGATGGTCCGGGTTCTGCTGGGGCGAAATTCGAGCCCGCGCCGCCGTGGGCTGTGGGTTTCGCACCCGCCGCCGAGGTCTGCGGCGCCCGGCGGCGGGGCGTGCATTGAAGGTATGAGCGACCGAGGGGCTCGTTGGGTATGTTCCGTACCCCATACCTGCGGGATAGTCTTGAAGGACAAACCATTCGGCGGAAGGGCGTAATCGTGCACGTCGAGAACAGCGTGGCGATCGGTCAGCGGATCAAAAGCCATCGTCAGCGGGCAGGAATGTCTCGGCCCGTCCTGGCCGGTTTGGTCGGAAAGTCGGCCGAGTGGTTGAAGGCTGTCGAAAATGGTCGTCTGCAGACGCCGCGGCTGTCGATGTTGTTGCGTATCGCGCGGGTACTGGAAATTGAGGATCTCGCGGACCTGACCGGCAATGATCACGCCGTACCGGTGGTGGTATTCGCGGGGGAGCGCCATGCCGCGCTGACGGAGGTGCAGGCGGCTCTCACGGACTACCGGATCGCGCCGCGTGATCGGCAGCCGAGCACGCAGCATCTGTCCGCGCGATTGCGGCAGGCGTGGCAGATCCGGCATTCGAGCCCGGACCATCGGACGCAGCTCGGCTCGTTGTTGCCGGGGCTGATCCGCGATGCGCAGAGCGCCGCGCGTACGACCGGTCCGGAGACTCGGACGGCACGGAAGATGCTGGCGAACGTGTACCAGCTCGCGGACTTCTATGTGGCGTACCAGCCGGCACCCGAACTGGTCTGGATGGTCGCCGACCGCGGCCTGAGCGAAGGCTACGAAGCCGACGATCCATACGTAATCGCCTGTAGCGCATGGTCAATGGTCCAGGCGCTGAGGGATGCGGGACGTTGGGAAGAAGCGATCGGGCTGGCGCGTGATTCGATCGACCGGCTCACGCCATACGTCGGCCGGGACGAGACCCCTGATGATTGGCGCGGCATCGTCGGAGCCCTCGAAGCGGAGATCGGGTATGTCCATGCGCGGCGTGGACGGTTCGGGGACGCGTGGGCGTCATGGGAACGTGCCGATGGAGTCGTGCGGCGGCTGGGTCCGGGATACCGCCATGTGCAGACGTCGTTTTCGGTCCCGGTGATGGCAGCGCACGCGGTGACGCTGGGGGTGGAGTTGCGGCGATCGGGTGAGGCGTTGCGTGCGGCGGGTGGCTTCGATGCCGGTCGGATTGTTTCGGTGCCGCGGCGGAGCCGGCATTACATCGAGGTGGCGCGGGCCTGTACGCAGCAGGGGGATTCGAGGGCGGCGTACGAGTGGTTGGCGAGGTCGGAGCGTACGGCGCCGGAGACGATCAAATACAACGGGTATGCGCGGGAAATGGTGTTGGACTTGATGAAATCGCCGCCGACCGGATTGCGGGGTGAAGTGCGGGAGCTCGGGCATCGTGTCGGTGTGGCTGCGTAAAGATGCGCTCCGGCGTTCCATGTACGGATTCGGATCTTCATCCGCAGATAGTGCAAAATTCAGGAGACCTCGAACTCGTCTTGATAAAGCCGGAAGGCCGGAGGGAGAGAAAGCTCCGGGATCTTCACGTAGTGGTCGGCTTTCCGTAGAGTACGAGGTCGATAGCTCCCCTTGAAGGTCAATATTACCGAGCCGCCAATACCGTTTCGTGTCCTATTTCGGGTTGCCTCGCGACCGAGATTGTGTATGTCGTCGATATCTCGCCCGTCATTGCCGACAGCAATCGTGCTGTCGTGAAAGAAATCGACGAAGGTGCCATTGTCGCCAGCAACCGTCATTGCCACTGTATGGCCTCTGCCCGCGTCAACCGTCACGGCGATGTCAGGTGTGTTCTTCCTGTCCGTTGGCCCCGATATTGCGACCTCGCGTCCGGGCCTCAGGAGGACAACTTCTCCGAGCGCGTTGTGGCGGTGGCGTGCTGCGACGGCCCATAGGTGGGTCGTCGACCAGACCTTGACCCGCCCGTCGAAGAACAACGTCACCCGGGCCCCAGCACTGGTCGCGAGAAGTCTCCGTTCACTGTTCCCGGACATTGATTCTCCCTCTGGTCCATTGCCAACTATGCGGAACGGCTTGTGTGCGCGGCGATCACCACCGGCTCCGGTGAATCCTGACACCGACCGCCCTCTGCTCCCACATGTTCGCTTCACGATCCCGCACGCACCTTCGAATCGATCCGGATGAGACGCCCGTTCGCCAGCCCGAAAGCGATCGCCGCTTCCAATCGCTCCCGGCTTGGCTCGGCGAGCCGCCGCTGGTTGAAGGTCGCGAGGGTCGCGCGCAGCAACGGCTCGGTCTCCAGCTCGGTGCCGGTGCACGCTGCGTTCATCGCATTGACGATCTCCTCTGGAGCGATCTCGCCGAGTGGACGGGATACCTCATCGGGCGTGGTGCGAAAGCCGTTCCACGTTGCCCGGTCGATCTGATGCGGCCACACAAATGTGCCGAGTGGGCCGGTGTGGATGAGCTCGGTGGGCACACAGTCGACAACGAAGGCCTTGCGGGAAGCGGAAACTCGATCGAAGCCGAACCTCTTGCCGATGGCTTTGGCGAGTCGGTCCAGTGCGATCGGCCCCTCCGTTTCCACGGTCTCCCGCACGGCGTCGGTGATGATGCGTCGCACCGAGGGCGAATTGGTCCTGTCGAGATCGGCGCGGTTCCCGAGCGTGGTCGTCGGGGCACTCACGTAACCGACTCCACGGCCATTCCAGTCGCGTCCGGACGATTCTGTATTCGGCTTATCGACAGCGTCCGATATGTGACTCGATATCGTGCTCACCGCCCGCTCGGGTTCGGACAGGTGCGGGATTCGGAACTCCACCGGTTCGGATGATGCCTCATCGGCCTCGATATCGGGCAGGGGTGTTTCGGGCGCCTTCGCTTCCGCGGCATCGGATTCCGTCTCCGCGATGAGAGCCGCGCGAGTCTCGGCCGCTGCGGCGAGCTCCGCCTGGAACCGGTCGTATTGCCGGCGGGCGGTTCCGACGGCGTCATCGATGCGTTCGAGCACCGCGGCGCGATCATCGATCCAGCTGGGCAGCCACACCCGCAACGATGAGCCCCAATGCATCATCGTCTCGAGCAGCCGAGGTGTCAGATCTCGGTCGGCGACCGTCGGGCGCTCCGCCCATCGCGGGCCGTCGAGCATGATTGCCACCTGCCAGTGGGAGCAGCCGGGTTCACGCACCACGATGTCCAGCACGAAATCGGACAGTCCGTAGTCGGTGTCGGCTTCGTATCCGCGCTCGCGCAGAGCAGCACAGATGTCCTTCTGAATCGGATCGACGCCGAGCCCGTCGCGCGACTGTTCGCCGGTGTCCTGCCCGCGCGCGGCCAGCTCGAGGTAGCCGCGCAAGTGTGCCATGCCAACGGATTTCGTGCGGGACAGATCGATGTCGGACGGCGCGAACGAGGTGAAGACGATGACCTTGCGACGTGCCCTGGTGATCGCGACATTGAATCGCTTCTCGCCCCCGGACCGGCTGAGCGGTCCGAAGTTGAGCGGTAGCGGCGAGTTATCGGGCTTCCTGGAGAACGCGGTGGTGAACAAGATGACGTCTCGTTCGTCGCCTTGAACATTTTCCAGGTTCTTGACGAAGATGCCCTCTTCGGCATCGGGCCGCAGGTGTGCCTGGACGAGGGGATCGTCGCATTCGTCGAGTAGGTCCTCGACGAGCGTGCGTTGGGGGGCGTTGAAGGTGACGACACCGATGCTCTGGCCGGCCAGATGCGGTGTGGCCAAACGAGTTCGGATCTCCTCGACGATCGCTTCGGCCTCGACACGGTTGGTGCGAAACTCGTTTCCGCGGTCCTCGCGATTGAAATGCCCTGCGACGCGCCGCCATTCGACGCCGGCGGTGACGTCGCCGCCCGGGGAGGGCAGGCTGGCCAGACGCCCCTCATAGTACTTCTGGTTGGAGAAGGTGATCAGCGTCTCGTCCTGGCTGCGGTAGTGCCAAGACAACCACAAGCGTGGAACGCCGGACTCCACGCATTCGGTGAGGATGCTGTCGAGATCTTCCGGGGCCAGTTCGCCGTTCTCGTGCGTTTCGTCATCATCGGACGCGGTGACCTGACCGAACGAGGTCGGTGGCATCTGCTGCGAATCACCGACGATGACGGCCGAACGACCGCGGCCCAGCGCGCCGATCGCCTGTGCCACGGTCACCTGCGAAGCCTCGTCGAATACGACGATGTCGAATGTGGCGGAATCGGGCGGGATGAATTGCGCGAGTGATGCGGGGCTGACGAAAACACAGGGGGTGGCGGCGAGAATGTGTTCGGCGTACCTGTTCATCAACTGTCGGAAGCTAGGTCCGCCGCGCTTCCTGTCGAGCGAGCGGCGCAGTTCTCCGACCGTGCCGGTCAGTGCACCCGCCCGGAACGGCCGTCGGTGCAGAAGCGCCGCGGCCAGCGCCGTTACTTGTTCATCCCGCATCGCGTCCGCCGCACGCACGAAGTCGTCGATCTCGCCGTCGCGAAGGTCGGTGTGGAAACTGTTCAGGCCGGTTGATCGGAGGCGTTCGTCGAGCGACGTCCTGGCGGTGCCTCGAATGAACGATGCTGTCGCGTCGGCAGCCGGAATCCGTGCGGTCAGAAGTGATTCCACGAAGTCTGTCAGTCCAGCGCGGCGCAGCGGAGCCAGGTAGCCGGACATCCGGGACCAGTCGAGCAGGTGTCGGGATTCGAAAAGGTCGGTGTCCTCGATGATTTCGTTGCGTGTGCGCCCCCATGCGGTGAGCCAGTGCTCGCCATTGCGCCACCGGGTCAGATCGTCGTCCGCCGTCCCAAGGCGGTACCGCAGTTGAGCCCACGCCGCGCTCACTTCTTCCAATGGCGCGATCTCGGCGTGTCCTGGGAATCCGGTCGACTCGAGCAGGCTCCAGTCATCCGGTGACTGGTCGATGAACCGCAGGGTGGCGGCGATGTATTCGAGTATCGGCCGCAGTTCGTCGGCGCTGCCCGGGGTCAGCGGATTCCAGTTCGGCGGAGCGAATGAGCCGAGCAGTTCTCGAGCGAGCGCCTGGGTCCGTGAAATATGGTCGCGAACAGTCGGTATCGCGTTCAGTAGCGGCAGGACGGTTTGCGGGGTCAGATCGGCGCCCGTCAGGGCGAACGGGGTCAGGTTTCGCTGGAACTGCTCAACCTTCTTCTTCCGGCCGAATATGCCCTTGCCGCATTCCTCGGCTTCGCCGACAGCCTTGGGTATGTCGCCGGATTCGATGTACATCGGGGTGAATGTCGCGAGTAGGGGGGCGCAGTTTCGGTGCAGCAGTGTGATTTCCGACATCAAGGTCTGCCATGATGCCGAAAACTGTGGACCGCGCATCCTGGCGAGCGCCGCTGCGTCCGGAACAGGTTTCCCCAGTTGGCGTTTCGCCGCTGGGATCAGTGCATCGATCCGGGCCGGGTCCTCGACGGCTACCAGTAACGCGAGCGTCCGGGTGTTCGCCCCGGCTGCGTCGAGCGCATCGGCGCATCGGTGGACGGCCGACCGGAGCTCGTCGCTCCCGACCTCGTCGGGAATGGATCCGACGAGGGCCCACGGCGTACCCGGTGCGATTTTGAGTGCGCGGGCTGCGCGCGAGAACAGATCGAGGGAATCCTTTATCGCCGACCAACTTTCGGACGGGCGAGCGACATAGGACTTCGGAATGGGTGCTGCCAGGCCCTCGCCGGTCTCCAGGGTCTCCTCGAAGGCGTGCCACAGCGAGTGGTCGATCCCGTTTCGTGCATGGAGTTTCGCCCTGTATTCCGACAGTGGGTGGAGTTTTGCCCGGTAGTCCGCCAACCGGGCGTCCCAGGTGCGTTCGTTGTAGCGGATGGAATTGTCGATGGCGGATTTGAGCTGGTCGCGAATGATGTTCGGGCTCTGGCTTTTACCGTGCAGATCGAGGGTGAAGTCCTGCAAGCCGATCTTCTCGAGACGCCGCTTGACCACGTCCAGCGCCGCCTGCTTCTCGGCGACGAACAACACCGTCTTGCCCAGGCTGAGCGTATGTGCGATCAGGTTGGTGATCGTCTGGGATTTTCCGGTTCCGGGCGGTCCTTCCAGAACGAACGTACGTCCGGCCGCGGCGAGCGCGATTGCCCTGAGCTGTGAACCGTCGGCGGGAATGGGAACGGGGACAGCGCTTTCGTCGACATCGACATGCCCCAAGTCGACGGCACCGTCTGCCCGCGGATCCTGAAACGACTCTCCGGGGTGGTGTGTCAGGTGTTTGACGATCGGGCTCTGCTCCAAAACGGCCCAGCTGTCGCTGAGGTCCCTCCACATGCCGAAGGTGCCGAATTGGCAGATCGCCACCGTCGCGACCTCATCGATTCGCAGATCGATGTTGTTCTCGACCAACGCACCGCGAATTCCACGCAGGGCATGGACGATATCCAGGCCGCTGTCATCGAGTTTCGGCGCCTCGAGAGCCTCGATGGAGACGTTGTGTTTGAGCCGCAGCCACTCGACAAGGCAATAGTTCGGGCTCGCGACTTCGGTTGTGTTGGTGACGATTTGGAACGGCTTTCGTCCCGTACCACCGGTGATCTTCACCGGCAGCAGGAACAGCGGTGCCCGAGCCTCGGCGCCGGTCGACGTTTGGTGTACGAGGGCACCCAATGTCAGGTAGAGGTTCGAACTTCCGGTTTCTTCGAGCAGGGTGCGCGCGGTCCGGGAGAGCTCCTTGAACCGACGTACATAAGCGCCCTGCGATACGGCGGCATACAGTTGGTGGTGGTCGGACAGGGTGGCGCGCAGCACCTCCACGTCGATCTCGGCGGCGCGTCGCGCTCCTTGGAGCTGATGGATGTTCGAAAGATCGTCGTCCGCCGCCACTGTGATGGGGATTCCCGCGTGAATGATGTCGTCGAGGATCGCGAGACCGCCGTGCGGCACATGCAAATCGACGACCTGCGCTGACGGTTTCAGATTCAGCAGCCGGTTGCGGGTGCTCAGATCGAGCAGAGACCGCTTCCATTTCCGGACACGGGCCGGCGCGGAATCTGTGGTGTCGAGGATTTCGTCGTTTCGGCTCCCGGCCCGCAGATCGTCGGGTAGTTCGAGGACGATATCGCCGATATTCGCCGGTTCGGAGGTGGCGGTCACGACCACGTCATCGGTGCTGGGCAGTGGCCGTACTCCGCTTTTCCTGGCCGCCGCGATGTCGATGACTCCGGCCAGCGATTCGGGAGTACTGAAATACCGCCGCGCAGAGTTGATGGCGCTCGCGAAATCCCCCTCCGGCGATTCGCCGTAGAACACCGCGTCGACGGGGACGGCGATACCGGATTCGACGAGGTTGACCAGCGCATTCTGCTCGGTTATCGAAGGATGGGACAAATTCACATCCTCGCTGAGGAACCCGCCGAACGCATGGTCTTCGAGAAGCCACACCAATGGCCGCATTCCGGCCGCCTCCAGACAGGCCGCATAGGTCACCGAAAGGTCGATGCAGGTTCCGAATCGGTCCTCCAAGACCTGTGCCGTCGTGCGGACCTTCTGCCCGGTCGACTCGAACGACGCGGGCGCGTTGATATAGCGAATTCTCCTGGCGCGCAATACCTCGTAGATGGCCGCTGCGATGAGTGCGGCGCGTTCTGGGCCGGCTTGATAGCCGCTGATCGAGGAGTTCCCGGTATTGGCGCGCAGGAGTTCGGCGGCATCGGCGAGAACGGTCTGAACAGACTTCGTATTCGGCTGGACGAACGCCGCGAGCGAGTCGTAGAAGATGGGCGCGTTGAACCATTCGTTGTGCGCCAGTACCCGGATCCGGGAGGTGAGGTGGATGTCCTGGCCCCAGAGCCGCGATACTGTGACGGTCAGCGTCGAGGGGTGGCTCTCGTTCAGGTCGCGAAGGTAGGACGTCGACGGTGCGAACTGGCCGAACTCGTCCCAGAACGCCTCGGCACCATCGAGCAGTTCGCCGTCGTGGGTTCGCTTCCAAGCCGGGGCGAGTTCGGCGCCGTCGCCGTGGAGCCGAATGGTCACCGTCAGGTCGACCACCGGAGATCCCGAATTGTTGGTCACTCGAATTCCGACGATCAGCGGTACGCCGTTGTGCACGAGGGCCAGGTTGATCGCCGGTTGAGTCAGCACGTGCACGGTGATTCCGGACTCGACGGTCGTGGTGCCCTCCCAGAGCGCGGTACGCTCCACCTCTGCCTCCATGTGCTCAGAACTTTCGTGAATCGGGCCAGGTTGCGGCCGTTGCCGGGGATTCCCTGCCAAGACATCGGCGCGGGGGCCGAAAGTGTGACAGGCGTCATCGGCGAGTCTGGACGGCCCCTTCGATAGAGGTCACCACTCGATCGGAACTCTCCTGCCAGCGCCGCAGTTGCTGTACGGTCGGCGCGAGTTCGTAGTCGTTGTGGTGGGTGACGGCCGACAGTTCCGACCACAGGAGTCTGGCCTCGCCTGCCATCGGCTCACCGATGTATCGGGACAGCACCAGCAGTTGTGCTCGCTTGGTCACGGACGTCATGCGCGGTGAAACCGTCTTCCACAGTTCGGCGATCGCCTGTTCGAGGGCGATCCGCAGCATCCATGCGGACGCTCGGGACCAGAGTCCGTTCAGGTCCGCGGTGGCGTCGGTGATGAGTTTGTCGGCGGTTCCGAGCCGGGAGCGGGCGGCCGTCAGCGACCCAGCCATGTGGTGATCCTTTCGGTGCGATTGATGAGGTCGCCCAGATCGGCGCGGGTGATGCCGTGCGCCCCGCGGTTGCACAGTTCCACCACCGACGACGCCCAGGGGGCCACTCCTCGATCGAGTTCGGCGAGGGCGTCGGACTCTCTGGTGCGATCGAGAACCACTGCGAGAGCGAGCTTCTGCTTCGTACGCTCGGTGGCCGCGAGCTGTTCTGCGATGGCGGTCTGGCTGAGGCCGTTCTCGCCCAGGATCTTGTGCACCCGCGCGGTACTGGCGGATTCGATCGCCTGTCGGCAGCACAGGGCGATCAACTCGTTGGCTTCGTCCCTGGGCAGATTGGTGGTCTGCTTGAGGGCTCGGGCGTCGGCGAGGCTGCGGCGGACGGGATCGATCGACACCCGGACCTCCACGATGGAGCGCTCCCTTCGCTGCACATCGAGAATGGTCGCCGGGATCTGCAGGTGCCGAACGGCTTCCGTCAGCCGTAGGTCGTGGGTGAACACGACGACTTGGCGGGTTCGTGAGACCTCGGCGAGCACCTTGGCGAGCCCGTCGACCTTCGCCGGATCCATGGACTGGACCGGGTCGTCGATCATCAGGAACCGGAACGGGCTCTGTGCGGCGGTGGCACGCGGCAGGAACAGCGACAGGCCGAGTGAATGCAGTTCGCCCTGGCTCATCACGCCCAGTGCGGCGCCGGGAACACCGTCGATGGTGACGTCCAGGCTGACCCGCCGCTGCTGGGCGTTGCCGGTGAGAACCACGCCGCCGAGTTCCACATTGCTCTGTTGCCGCAGCATGGTCCAGACACGTTGGGACACATCGGCCAACGGCCGCATCCGTTCGGCGCGCAAGGCGGTGGCGGCTTGTTTGAGCCAGGTTTCGGCGGCCTTGACGATCTTCAACTCGTCGGCTGCGGCGGCACTGGTTCTGGCGCGGTCGACCCATGCGGCGGTACGTGCGGCCAGCGGAGCCCAGATCGTATCCAGCTGGGCCAGTTCGGTTTGCGCACGTCGGCGCAGCTCAGCTACCGCTGTGTGCAGCTTCGCGTAGCGGTCGCGCAGGTTCGCCGGCAGTTGTGCGGGATCGGATGTGCGCAGGTCGGCCCAGTCGCGCCAGGCGTCCTCGGCCTGGCCGCAATCGATCGGGCAGTTCGACAGGGCCGGTGGAATCGCTTGGATCAGTGCGGTCGCGGTGGATGCCGCAGCGTCGAATTCGCGCTTGGCCGTGGTGAGTTCGGCGGTACGCCGGCGGATGTTCGTGATCGTCTGTTCGGTCCGTTCCCGCCAGTGCTGGTCGAGTTGTCCCTGTTCGCAGACCGGGCATGTGCGGTCGCCCGACGCTGCGATGCCGGAAGCCAATTCGAGCATCCGCAGGATCGCCGTATCCGATTCGGTCTCGGAGGTCGCCGCATCGACCACACGCGTGGTTGCAGTGGCGAGTCGGTCGGCTGCGGTTTGCACGGCGGTGTCGGCGGGCAGGTCCAGTGCGATGATGTTGGTCAATGCCGCCACCAGACTCGGCATATCGTTCGTCGTGCCGGATGCCAACCGCATGACCGCGTCGAGATCGACACTGCGGGGTTTCAGCAGTGCTGCAACGCTTTTTGCTCGCTCGTCGTCGACCTCGGATAGCGCGGCCGATAGTCCGGCCTTCTCGGCCTTGACCTCTTTGGCGGCTTTGTCGAGATCGAGTCGTCGCCGCGTCAGTTTCTCCAGGGCGGCGGTGAGATCGTTCAGTCCCAGGAGGCGG
>JAFMQT010000274.1 GCA_017354515.1 Nocardia sp.
GTCGACCGATTTCCAGGTCACAGTTCAGTAATGCTCAAACAAGCGAAGATTTCTGCCGAATTCGGCTCAAAAGTCATTGCCGGGTGGTGAGTTTCGGTGTTCTCTGATCGCAGCAACGTTGCGGCACACGAACCGGCTCGCCGGGGGTGCCTTCGCTCCACCTGTTCAGCCCCAGATGTGTGGCTCCATCCCTGTATCGATCCGAGAACCCTTCTGTGAGTTGAGGTCCCATGACTGATTCCACCGGCGGCGACGTTGCCCCGCCTACCCGCGACACACCGCGATCGCGCGCGGAATTCTATCGAGAGGTCTGTGGTTTGGATGCTCGCGTACATCCCGGTAACCACCGAATCCACATCGTCGCCGGCCCCGTCGCGGCCATCACCGTGCCCGTCGAGCTCGGGCAGCGAATCAAACCCCGTCTGCGCGAGAAATTCGGCTGCGACGGGCCGATCATCGATCACCCCGGGTCACGTCGGTGGACCTTCCTCGCCAACCCGGACGGATTCGGTCTCTACGATCCGGTCCTGCACGCCGAACTGTTCCTGCACGGGGTATCGGTCGCACCGGCGGGCAGTGAGGTCGTGCTGCCCGCGCCGTCCGACGCCTTTCTGCGCTATCGGATGTGGAATACGCTTCCGCGCAGTCCCTTTCGGCCCTGGGCCGGAACCGTCGTCGGGTTCGCCCTCGACTGTGTGAACGGGACGTGAGCATGCTGTTCGTCCTCGTGGTCACGGGCATCTGGCTTGCCCTACTGGGGCTGGTCGCGGCGGCGATCGGCGCACGCCTGCCGGATCTGTCGCCGCCCGCCCCGCGCCCACGCCGTCGCCCGCGGCCGTGTCCGGTCACCGTGGCTGCACTGCAGTGCAGGCTACGCATGGAACGCATGACAAAGCCCGCCGCATGCTCGAACTCGAGATCTTGAGCTTATTTGTTTGTAGCCGGTGTTGTGCCGTATTGAGCGATAAGTCCACCTGTTTTAAGTCGTATTACTTAAACTTTTCGGAAACGAGTGCGGTCGAGGAGCGATGCGATGGATGCGGGCGACCTGATTCTGGTGAGTGTGGACGATCATGTGATCGAGCCCGAGGGAATGTTCGACGACCGAGTTCCGGCGAAGTTCGCCGATGCGGCCCCCCGATTCATCCGCCGTCCCGACGGAACCATGGCGTGGGTGTACGAGGGGGTGGAGATTCCCAACACGGCCCTGAACGCGGTAGCCGGTCGTCCTGAATCCGAATACGGCCGGGAACCGGTGTGCCTGGAGGAGATTCGGCCCGGCTGCTACGACATCCACGCGCGAGTGAAGGATATGGACGCCAACGGCGTTCTCGGGTCGATGTGCTTCCCGTCTTTCGTCCGGTTCTGCGGCCAGCTGTTCCTCGACCACGGCGATCGCGAACAGTCCGCGGCGATGGTCCGCGCCTACAACGACTGGCATGTCGACGAGTGGGCCGGGAGCTATCCGGGGCGGTTCATCCCCCTGGCGATTCCCCTCCTGTGGGATCCCCAGGAATCCGCGGCGGAAGTACGTCGGCTGGCCCGAAAGGGTTGTCACGCGGTAACTTTCACCTCCAACCCACATGCCCTGGGCCTGCCGAGTCTCTACACCGATCACTGGGATCCGTTCCTGGCGGCGTGCGCGGACGAGGGCACCGTACTGTGCCTGCACTTGGGGTCCTCCTCACAGGTGCCGATCACCTCACCGGACGCCCCGATCGAGGTGATCTACTCGCTGTCGCCGATCGGGCTGATGGAAGCGGCCTCGGACCTGGTGTGGTCGCCGGTATTCCGAAAATTCCCGGATCTACGAGTCGCGTTGTCCGAGGGCGGAATCGGTTGGGTGCCCTACTTCCAGGAGCGGATCGACTACATCTATCGCACCACCCGGCACTGGTCCGGGATGGACCTCGGTAACAAGCTGCCCTCGGAGATCTTCAAAGAACATGTGCTGCTGTGTTTCATCGAGGACGATTTCGGGGTCGCCAGCCGCGGTGTCATGAACCCCGACAACATCACCTGGGAATGCGACTACCCGCATTCGGACAGCAGCTGGCCGAACTCGCCGGAACGGGTGGCCGTCAGTCTGCACGAGCTCGCCGACGCCGAGGTCGACAAGATCACCCACCTGAACGCGATGCGGCACTTCAGGTTCGACCCGTTCGCCCATATCCCGCGCGAGCACGCCACCGCCGGTGCCTTGCGTGCTCGGGTCGGTGACTGGGATATCGATGTCCGGCCCACCGCGCATCTGCGGCCGGCTGCCGCGCGCTGACCATCGAGAGTGTGTTGAGAGGAAGCAATGATGTCGGAAAGCAGCCTGTACCTGGTCTTCTCGAATCCGCTGGATGGACGGGACGCCGAATTCGAGGAGTGGTACGAGAAGGTGCACGTGCCGCAGGTGGTCGCCACACCCGGTATGGTGTCCGCCCAGCGCTACATCGTCGCCGATACCGAGATGTCGCGGATGGCCGGTCCGCCCGCCCATCGCTACCTGGTGGTGTACGAGATGAACGAGGATCCCGACACCGTCATGGGGCGGGTGCGTGAACAGGTCGCCGCTGGCACCATGACCCTGCACGAGGCCCTCGACATCGAGAACATCGCCATGTCCTTCTGGAACCCGCGCGGCCCACAGGTGCTGCACTGATCCGGCGCTGCCTCGGAGATGCCGGTGAACCCTGTCGATCAGCGCGAACGGCCCAACGCCCGCGGAACCGCGACGAGGCAGGCGATCCTGCTCGCCGCCGAACGGCTCTTCGCCGAGCGCGGCATCGAGGCGACCGCGCTGCGTGATATCGCCCTCGCAGCAGGGCAGAAGAACAACGTCGCGGTGCAATACCACTTCGGCGACCGCGATGGCCTGGTCACCGCGATCACAGCCTACCGCGGCGAGCGCAGTGAGCGGATCCGCGCGGATATGCTGGCGGATCTGCTCGCCTCGCAGCGGCAGCCGAAGGTTCGGGATCTGGTCCGCGCCTATGTGCTGTCGGTGGCCGGTCATCTCGGCGGCGACGATAATCACTATCTGACGTTCATATCCCGGCTGCTGGTCGAGCGCGGGGGATACCTGGGCCTGCGGGGCGCGGTCGGTGCCAGTGTCGTGCCGGCCTTCCTGAGTCTGCTGACCCGGCTGCTCCCCAACCACCCTCGTGAAGTGCTCGACGAGCGATGGCTGATCGTGATGACCACGACCGCGCATACCCTCGCGCGCTACCAAATCGCCCTGCGCACCGGCGATCTGCCCGCACCGCTCGAGGATCTGCTGGGTGACTTGATCGACCTGCTCGCTGCGGGAGTATCTGCGCCGGTGAGTTCCGTGGCGGGCAATCGGTCGCGGTGAGAGTGAATCGTTTCGTATGGTCCCCCTCCGCCCCGGATCACGTCCGGTCCGAGGCGGCCCCCTTCGTTATCTACTGGATATGAATCGAAAGTCCGTGGGACCAGCAAGATTCACAGATCGTCGAGGGTGATCATGCCGTCTTGCAACGCGCGGGCTACCAGGGCGGCCTTCGTGGGCGCCGACCGTCCCGCCGTCTCGTACTTCTCGCGGATCCGGGCCAGATGCGTGTTGACAGTTCCGAGGGAAATGTACAGTGCGCGCGTGACCTGCTGTTTCGTGTCGGCTTTGATCCACGCCAGCAGCACCTCGACCTCCCTTGGACTCAGACCCGGGTGGTGGTAGAGATGCGTATCGAGGGGGCGTGGCGAAGTCATGGTGGATCCTCGGTCTTGGAGTGCGGCGGCCGGGCGGCCGCCGTGGATCGCGCTGAATCAATGAAATCGCAGCGCCCCCCGAACCGCACTCCCACTTCTGCGATATCCGCGGCTCATCTGAGAGAAAATATTCTCACTGGGTGTAACGAACTACTTCGGTGCCGCTATGAGATCGGTACGTGGGTGGATGCGACATGTATCCCGCTCGGGGAAGGGGTCGTGAGATTACTACGCAGGACGCAACAGTCAGACAGTTCGTGGCCGCGGGGCTGCACGAGCTGATCGACCATCCGGACCGGGTTCTCGATCGGGGGCTGCGGGTCGAGGACACCATCAACGCCGCCGGCGCCTCGCAGGCGACGTTCTATCGTCGTTTCCCCACCAAGGGCGCCTTCCTGGACGCAATTCTGGATGAGGTTCTGGTTCCCGAGGCCTGTTCCGAGCCGCGAGTGCGCGCACAGGCGCGCGAGGCGTTGGCCGCCAACGGCAACCTGACCGGCGCTATGGTTCGTTCCCTGGTCGGCACGTATTTCACCGTGCTGACCGAGGAAGCATCGCTGGCCCGGAACCTGATGGCACGGTCGTTCTCCCGGTCGAATCCGCGGGCCGCGCAGGCGGTTCGCGAGGCTTATCGTGGCCGGGACGCGGTAGCCCTGGCGGTCCTCGAGGAGTCCTTCGAGCGGTCCGGTGCGGTACTGCGAAAGCCGTTCACGGCCAAGACACTCACCATGGCGATGGTCGCTGTCGTGGAAGGCTTCCAGCTGCGCTACCGCGCCGATCCCGGTTCGGTCACCCCGGAAGTGGTCGCGGACACCCTCTTGGCGCTGCTGGCCGGTGCGGCCGAGGTCGACGACGGGCATCGCCATCTCGACGATGTGGTGGCCGCGGTCGATCGCACGCCGGCGCCCGACGCGGCCGCCCCCAAACCGCTCCCGCGCGATCCGCGGGCCGCCGTGATACGTGCCGCCCGTGCCGAATTCGGCAAACGGGGATACGTCCTCGCCCAGCTGGAGGTCATCGCGGAGAACGCGGGGCTGCCCCTGGAGACGGTCCGCAGATTCTTCCCCAACAAGGCGCTCATCATCGTCGGCGGGCTGCGCTCGGCGATGGACGCGCTGCGCGAGGGCGTCGCCGACGATCTCATGCTGGGCCTGGAGGAAACCGCGATCGTGGAGAACCACCTGTTGCGCTGTGCGCAGCTGTTCGCCGACGAGACCCCGTTCATGGATGCCCTGGTCATGTCCGCGGCACACGACACCTACGGCGAACCCGAGGGACTGGTCTCGATCAAGGAGCATCTCGACCTGCCCGCGATCATCGCCCCGGTTATCGAGCAGGGGCAGCGCAACGGCACCTTCACCTGCGGCCAGCCGCCGATGGAACTGGCCGCCGGGCTGACGAATTTGATGCTGCTGCGGTGTTTCGCCCGGCGCACTCAGTCGCCGGAGGCCAATGCCGCGTTCGTCGGTGAAATCCTGCTGTACGGAATGGTCGACCGCTGATACCGCTACCCGACGGGACAGAATTTCCGACCGCGCTGGTTTAGTAGCTGCTCGAAATGGGTAAACGCTCTCTGCCCTGATGTGGCCGCGTGCGCGAGAGATGGTCCGATGTCGCGTGACATGTCCGATGTCATCCGAAACACCGACATCTCCGATCGTCGCGCAGCCGCAGACTGAATGTCGCGAGGTCACCGCGTCGCGAAGGTGAGAGGAGGTGTGGTCGTTATGACTGCCGCACCATGCCATGTACCCATGGTGAGTGTGGATCCTCGTGATCTCGCCGAGCTGATCCTGGCTGTTCACACCATTGCCGACGTCGCGCCCCGCTGCTGGGGCCGCCGCGGCAATGTCATCGATATCGCCGCGCCCCGGTTGGCCGACGTCCCGCCGAGCGAGGCCGAGTCGCGCTATCACCTGACCCGCCGCCCCACCGCGGTGTTCTCGGTCAGTCAGCGCGATCGCGTCGTCGACGTGGTGGTCGACCGCGGCGCCGGAACCGCCTCGGCGAGCTTCTTCATGTCCGACTGCGACGCCGATCCCTGGTTCGCCGGGTGGCTCGCCGAATACACCCACGACACTCTGCGCGGCCGCAGTATCGCCTCCGCGCTGTCCTGAGCCCGGTCGTAGACCTCCCGAGGGGGCTGGGGTCACGGGCGACTTCGGCCTCGCGCTGCGTGGCACCATGGGGTGATGTCGGTGAGTCCCGGGGAACTGGAGCGGTTCGAGAGGGTGCGCGGCCGGCTGGGGGCGATCGCGTACCGCCTGCTGGGTTCGGTCGCCGATGCCGAGGACATGGTGCAGGAGGCGTTCCTGCGCTGGGACGCCGCGGATCGGAGCCGGATCGCGACCCCGGAGGCGTGGCTGACGAAGGTCCTGACCAACCTGTGCCTGAACCAGTTGAATTCGGCGCGGGCGCGACGCGAAACCTATGTGGGGCAATGGCTTCCGGAGCCCTTACTGGACGGCGACCCGATGCTGGGCCCGGCCGAGACCGCCGAACAGCGTGAATCGGTATCGCTGGCCGTGCTCACCCTGCTGGAGCGGCTCACACCGCATGAACGCGCGGTCTATGTTCTGCGCGAGGCCTTTTCGTACACCCATCGCGAAATCGCCGAACTGCTCGAACTCACCGAAGCCAACTGCCAGCAGCTCTACAGCCGGGCCCGCCGGCGTGTCGGGGCCCGGCAGCGGCGGCTCGAGGTCGACGCGGCCGCCGCGC
>JAFMQT010000275.1 GCA_017354515.1 Nocardia sp.
GGGCGGTGGCGGTGGGGACTGCGGTGCGACGGCCGGATGCGGTTCGGACATGCTGCGCCACAGTTGCGTATACCACGGGTCGGGGGGCCGGGACGAGGCAGCCGGCACCGGAACGCCGGGCTGTTCGATACCGGGTACCTGCACGATATAGGCCTTGTCGCCGGGCATCACCAAGCGCAACCGCTCGCGGGCCTCGGACCGGATGTAGGCCGGATCGCGCTGCTTATCGCGGCGATCGCGCAGCCGCGCGATATCGCTCTCCAGATCGCGGCGCTGGGACGCTAGACTCGCCGACTCCGAACGCTGACCGAAATAGGTACGCATCGGCACCGCGAGCGTCAGCGCGAGCGCACACAGCACCGCGGCCAGAATCAACGCGCGCCCGGCGGGCATACCCAGAATCCGGTGCTCGTTCCAGGAATCCTGCCTGCTCGATCGCGCGAATCTGGAGGTGACGGGCGACGAGGCGGCCCGGCGGCGGTCGGCGCGTTTGCCGGCGGCGGTCCGGACCGAACCGCTCGACGAGCGCACCGGCCGAGCCGAACGCGCCGAACGGCGGTCACCGCGTCCTGCCGGACTGGTGCCGCGCGACCGTCGCTCAGTCATCCGCGCACCTCCGCCGCCACGTCACACAATTCGACTGCGAGGCTACTACCCCTCGAAGGTGAACCGCGGGAAGGCGACGTCTCCGGCGTAGCGAGCCGAATCGCCCAGGGCGTCCTCGATGCGCAGCAGCTGGTTGTATTTGGCCACGCGCTCACTGCGGGCGGGGGCGCCGGTTTTGATCTGTCCGCTGCCGACCGCGACCGCGAGATCGGCGATGGTGGTGTCCTCGGTCTCGCCGGAGCGGTGGCTCATCATCGACTTGTAGCCGTTGCGGTGGGCCAGCTCGACCGCATCCAGGGTCTCGGTGAGGGTACCGATCTGATTGACCTTCACCAGGAGTGCGTTGGCCGCTCCCTTGGCGATACCGTCCTCGAGCCGTTCGGGATTGGTGACGAACAGATCGTCGCCGACCAACTGGACCTTATCGCCGATTTTGTCGGTCAGCGAAACCCAACCCTCCCAGTCGTCCTCGGCCAGCGGGTCCTCGATGGACACCAGCGGATAGGAATTCAGCAGTTCGTCGTAGAACTCGGTCATCTGCTCGGCGGTGCGGGCGCTGCCCTCGAACTTGTAGCCGCTGGAGGTGCTGTAGAACTCGGTGGCGGCGACATCGAGGGCCAGCGCGATATCGCTGCCCAGGGTGTAGCCGGCCTTGGCGATCGCGGCGGCGATCAGATCCAGCGCCTCACGGGTGCCGCCGGCCAGGTCGGGCGCGAAACCACCCTCGTCGCCGAGACCGGTGGCCAGGCCCTTGGACTTCAGTTCGGCCTTGAGCGCGTGGTAGACCTCCGCACCCCAGCGCAGCGCCTCACGGAAGGTGGGCGCGCCGATCGGGGCGATCATGAATTCCTGGACGTCGACGCTGGTGTCGGCGTGCGCGCCGCCGTTGAGGATGTTCATCATCGGGACCGGCAGCACATGCGCGTTCGGGCCACCCAGATAGCGGAACAGTTCCAGACCCGAGGACTCGGCGGCGCCGCGTGCCACCGCGAGTGAGGCACCGAGCAGCGCGTTCGCGCCCAGGCGGGATTTGTCGGGGGTGCCGTCCAGATCCAGCAGCGCCTGATCGACGGTGCGCTGCTCGACCGCGTCCAGACCGATGATGGCCGGGCCGATCTCCTCGAGCACACCCTCGACCGCCTTCGCGACACCCTTACCGCCGTAGCGGTCGCCGCCGTCGCGCAGTTCGACGGCCTCGTGCTCGCCGGTGGACGCGCCCGAGGGCACCGCGGCCCGGGTGAGAGTGCCGTCGTCGAGTGCGACCTCGACCTCGACGGTGGGGTTACCGCGCGAATCCAGGATCTCGCGAGCTCCGACCTGTTCGATGATGGCCACGAAACGACACTCCTTCGGCTGGGGAACGTGGGTCAGCCTAGTAGGTGCCCAGCAGGCCGGTGCGGTCGCCACCCGCGGGTGCCGGAACCGCGATCACAGGTCCCGACATCACAAATCCCGGCCGACTTCATAAGTCCCGGCCGACGCTGTACGCGGCAGCCGCGTTGCGCACGGTGAGCAGATAGTCGGTGGACTGGTTGTAGGTCAGGATCGCCTGCTGCCAGCCCCGCGCACCGCGGAGATCGCCGCCGCTGGCGCACAGATAGCGGGCGGCGGTCAGCGCGGCGTCATCGATATCGTCCGGATCGGCCCGGCCGTCGCCGTTCGCGTCCACTCCCCAGTGCTGCCAGGTCTCGGGCAGGAATTGGAACGGCCCCTCGGCCCGGACATACACCGGATTTCCGGCATTCGCGGTGGCCTCCTGGTCGAGAACCCTTGCGACGCCCGGTGATCCGTCCAGCGGGACGCCCCGGATCGGCGGCCGCACCTCGCCGTCGTCGTCGACATGGGAACCGGCGTGACTGCCGTGCCGGCTCTCGGTGCGCGCGATGGCGGCGACCGTGGTCCACCCGATACCGCAGCGCGGTGCGGAACGAGCCATGACCGCGGCCGCATAGCCGTAGGCCTCGAGCGCGACCACCGGAACCCGCAGCACACCGGATTGTCCACGCGCCCAATCCCGCAACTGTTCGGCAGCCCGCCCGGGCGCGTCCAGATCTATCGCCGGGATCGGCAGGCCGACACCGGGCGGTATGCCGTCCGGGATGGGCGGCAGATTTTCCCCGCCCCGGCATCCGGACAGCATGACTATGACCGGAAGCGCGAGGAGAAGACCCCGGCGCAAACCCGCGATCGATAGACGCACTCCCCCATCATCCGGATTCGCGCGCCGGACGCCATGCCGTGAGCGCGCAGCGCCCCTCCGACAGTTCATCCTCGGCAACCGCCCCACCCCCGTCGATCATGCTGAAACGCTATGTTGACCTGGAAACTTTAGGTTAGCCTTGCTTTAGTTGAAGCTACCAGCTACGTTCACCGTCCGGATCTTCACCATCTGCGTCACCCCCACTGCAAGGAAGGGCACCCCTGGTGAAAAGCGTTCTCCACGAACGTAAACCGGCCGACCACGAAGATAACTCCACCCTGGAACGCCGGCGGCTCCCCGTCGATGCCGCCGCGGCGGTTCTGACAATCGCCGATGAGATCGCGCTCACAGTACAGTGTGCGCGTTCGGAAACCGAACCGGTCCCCCGCGAGCTGGCCGATCCGCGGCTGATCGAGGCGATCGATGAACGTGTCGCACAGCTTCCCGACAGCGTGCACACCGCCCTGCGCCCGCCCGCGACCGCGGCCGGTGCGGCAGTTATCGACAGTCTTCCGATCCTCGGATCCGATCTGGGCCCCACCCCGCGCGATTGGCGAGTCGCCGCCCGGGACTCGACCGCGGCCTCGTATCGGCTGGATATCGCGATGCTGCTGCTGGCTCGCTGCGCCGGCGAGCCGTTCGGATGGGCGGGACAACAGCATGGGCGGCCGGTCAACAACATCCTGCCCACTCCGGGACATGAGGACGAACAGTCCGGGGCCAGCAGTACCACCCTGCTCAGCCCGCACACCGAGGACGCCTTCCATCCCGAGCGCGCCCACCTGCTGCTACTGGGATGTCTGCGCAATCCTGATCGAGTGGGCACGACCATCTCCTCGGTCCGGCAGGTGCGGCTACGTCCGGATCAGCGGCGACTGCTCGCCCGGGCGACGTTACCGATCCTGCCGGACGTCTCCTACGGCGAGGACTTCGCCGGTTACCGGCCGGCACCGGTGGCAACCCTCGCAGCCGGCCCGGTGCTGCGATACGACCCGGCCTACACCCCACTCGACGACGCCGATGCCGAATACCGCCGCGCCTACGCCGAACTCGGGGCCGAACTGACCCGGGTATGCCGATGCGCGATACTCGATCCCGGGGAATTACTGCTGGTGGACAATGACGTCGTCGTCCACGGCCGAGTCCCGTTCACCGCCCGCTACGACGGCACCGATCGCTGGCTCAAGCGGGTGAACATCCGGCTCGGTCGCGGCCGACCGGTGGCCGAGGCCGCCGAGAACGGCTATGGGCAGTGCACTTCTCGCCCGTTCGCGATGAAACCTGCCGCCGCGCACCACTTCTCACACCGCAGCACCGCACCACGATCCGAGGATTCGAGTGAACAACCGCCCCACCCCGCTTCGCGTCCTGAGCCGCAGCGATCTGGCCGATGTGCCGATCGCACCGCACGATGTGGTGCGCGCGGTGGAGGACGCCTATCGTGCCCTCGCGGAGGGTGATTCGGATAATCCGCGCAAGCTCAGCGTGGCCCATCCGGATGGCTGGTCGGTCGCGTACGCCATGCTCGGCCGGGACGGGCGCCGCCGTGTGGTGGCGATGAAGACCTCGTACAAATTCGATCCGAATCACGATCGCAGCACCAAGAAGTACTACACCACCATCACCCTGTATGACGATGCCACCGGCAATCCGATTGCGCTGATGGACTGTTCGCGGGTCGGCGCCCTGCGGACACCGGCGGTCTCGGGTCTGCTGGTGCGCGAAACCATCCGGCCGGGAGCGACCAGTGCCTTACTCATCGGCACCGGCACCCAGGGGCGCAACGCCCTGCCGCATCTGCTGGCCGCCAATCCGCAGCTGACCCGGCTCATGGTGTACGGCACCCATCCCGAGGGTCTCGAGGCCGTCGGTACCAGTCTGCGCGAGTACGCCCCGCACCTGGATCTGGAGGTGGTCGAGGATCCGCGGGCGGCCGCCGGAAACGCCGATGTGGTGCTGGCGACGGCGGGCCCAGGCACCCGGGTGGCGATCGAATCCTCGGATCTGGCACCGGGTTCGGTGGCCGTACTGGTCGGATACGGCCTGGCGCCGTCCACCCTGGCCGACGCCGACCGGGTCATCGCGACCAGCGCCGACCAGATGGCACTGACCGGCACCGATATGGCCGGACCGGACGGGATACTGCGCGCGGTCGACGCGGAACTCCCCGCCGTGCTGACTCGCCGGGCCCCTGCGCGCACCCGGCCCGATGAACGGTTGTTCGTCTACAACAGCGGCCTGGTGCTGACCGATGTGGCGGTCGCGCACGCCCTGGCCGAACGCGCGATCGCCGAGGGGCGCGGCACGGAGGTCCCACTGTGGGATTGACCGAGTCGATCAGTGCCCCAGCACTTCCCGCACACCGGGAACCGTGGGAGCAGCGGCTGCTCGATGATCCGGCGCTGCTCGCACAGATCGCGCACGCGGTCGGCGGCCCGTTCCACGTGCTGTATCCGCCGCGCGTGCACACCCTCGTCGACGCCTTTCGCGAACGGTTCGACCGGCACGGCGTGGACGGGGCGATCTACTACGGGAAGAAGGCCAACAAATCCGCGGGTGTGGTGCGAGCCTGCGCCGAAGCCGGCGCGGGCGTCGACGCGGCCAGTGCCGGAGAGGTGAGAGCCGCTCTGGCTCAGGGTATTCGGGGCGAGGACCTGATGATCACCGGACCCGCGAAATCCGATGAGCTGCTGTGGCTCGCCGCCCGCCACCGCGCGCTGATCGCCATCGACGATCGGTACGAATTCGACCGACTGGCCGCGCTCGCCATCCCCGCGCGGGTGCTGTTGCGGGTGCTACCGCCGGACTCCGACAGCCGCTTCGGCATGACCGACGATGAGATCGACTGTCTGCTCGCAGATATCGAACCGACCCCGATCCAGGTGGCGGGCTTCAGTTTCCATCTGCCCGGCTACGATCCACTCGCCCGCTCCCGCCTGGCCGCGGATCTGGTCGAACGCTGCCGGCGCACCCGGGTACTGGGCCATCCGGTCGACACGATTTCGGTGGGCGGCGGATTCGGCGTGGACTATCTGCCCGAGGAGGCGTGGGTAACCTTCACCGAGGGATGCGATCCGCGGTGGTTCCACGCCGGGAAGTCCTTCGAGTCGTACTACCCCTACCACCAGCGACCCGCCGGGCCCGATGCGCTGTCGGCAGTCCTGGAATACGGTGGCCTCGCACAGCTGTTGCGCGACAACGCTATTCGACTCGCGATCGAGCCCGGCCGGGCCCTGCTGGATCGCGCGGGCAGTACGGTGTTCCGCGTTCAGGGCGTGAAGACCCGCACCGCGGCGGCACAGCCCTATCAGCTACTCACCGTGGACGGCACCAGTTTCAGTCTGTCGGAACAGTGGTTCCACAGCGAATATCTACCCGATCCGGTGCTGTGGCCGATCCGCCCCGGCCCCGGCACACCGGCGGCCGTCGGCGCCGCGACCTGCCTCGAATCGGACATGCTGAGCTGGCGGCGCATTCCGCTACCACGCCCGGCCGCCGTGGGCGATCTACTGATCTATCCCAATACCGCCGGATACCAAATGGATTCGAACGAATCCGAATTTCACGACCTGCCGATTCCGCCGAAGGTGCTGCTGTCCGAACAGCCCGGACGGCAGCCCGGAACCGATC
>JAFMQT010000276.1 GCA_017354515.1 Nocardia sp.
GTATGTACATCCTCGAAATTGGTCACGCCGAGCTCCCGCCGGGTGTGCATCCTCTCCGGAATTCGAACTATTTGCTGGCCGGCGAGTGGACTCCGGATGCTGCGGCCGGAGTAGCGTTTCCGTACCCGTTCGCAATCGAATTCCCCTGGTCGGCACTGGATTTCTGAAGTTTCTGATCGCTGCAGCAGATCTACCCTGGCCGGGTCACCAGTGTGACATCGGGTTGACCTTCTGCCATCATTGATAGCATATGCTAGTCATCGCCATCACCGAGGTCGGATTCTAGAAAGTGATATCAGATGAAGAATGTGACGATCCGGAATCTGAGCGACGAAGTGCACCGCGCCATCCGCCAGCGCGCTGCCACCCACGAGCGCAGCATCGAGGCCGAGATGCGCGCCATCCTAACCGACGCCGTACTACCGGATGAGCGGATCAAGCTGGGCTCGATGCTCGCCGAAATCTGGGCGGCCGACCCGATGACCGAGGAGGAGCACGCCGCGCTCAACAACCGGGACCGCACCCCGCACGAACCCATGGAGTTCGGCGGGTGATCATTCTGGACACCAATGTCATCAGTGAACCCATGGGTCCGGCCCCCAACCCGCGCGTACTCGCCTGGTTCGACACACAGAACGCCGACACTCTCCATCTGTCCGCCGTCACCGTGGGCGAGCTGCGCTACGGACTGTCCATCCTGCCCGCCGGCCGTCGCCGCGACACCCTCACCGATCGACTCGAACAACACACACTGCCACTGTTCAGCGGCCGAATCCTGCCCTACGATCTGAGCTCGACCGGGCACTACGCACGCCTGATGTCGCAGGCCCGGGCCGCCGGGCGCGCTATCGCCGCCGCCGACGGCATGATCGCCGCCACGGCCGCCGCTACGGGCTTCACAGTCGCGACCCGCGACACCTCGCCATTCGAGGCGGCCGGAGTGCCGACCATCAACCCGTGGCAATAGTCCGCGGCCACAACAACTTTCACACCTGGGCGAACTTTCGCGCCCGCCTCCGACCAGACACTCCCCGAGACCGGTCACGACCAGCGCGTAACAACCTGCTGGATACAAGGTTCATAATGCGGTTCCAGATGCGGTATCATATTTGCATGACACATGCGATGACAGTTCGATTGGACGACGAGACGTTCCAGCGACTTAAAGAGCTCGAAGTCGACGCCGCGTCGCGTTCGGCAGCGGTGGTCACGGCCATTCGTGAAGCATGGGATCGGCTTCAGGAGGAAAAGCTGCAAGCGGCCTACGAGGCAGCCGTCGCCGACTCTCCGACCTACCCGTACGAGAACGACGACGAGCGCACGGCGCTCCGCGCTCGGCGTAACGCCCGGCAGCGGGCTACCGCGTGACCGCCACCCCCCAACGCGGCCAGGTCTACCGGGCCGACCTCGGCTACGGACTCAAACCGTGGTTGATCGTGTCGAACAACGCCCGCAACCGGGTCACCGCCGATGTGCTCGCAGTCCGGCTGACCACCACAAAACGTGACTTGCCAACCTGGGTCCCGCTCGGGCAGGCCGACCCACTCGGCGGGTACGTCAACACCGACAACATCGAAACCCTCGGGAAAGACGAGCTGGGCGAGTACGTCGGCGCCCTCACACCGACATCCGTCCTCGCGGTCAACCGGGCGCTCGCCGTCGCACTCGGCTTACCGTGATCCTGGCACCGGGAACGATGGCAACCGCTCCACCAATGTGACCACCTGCGATGGTTTCCGCGACGCGGTAGTTTGCGGGGGTGCGGATCGAGGTGCAGCGAGGCACAGTCCATTATGTGGAGCACGGGAGCGGGCGGCCGGTGCTGATTCTGCACGGCGCCGGGGTCGACCATCGCGAAGCCGAGGCTTGTTTCGAACCCATCTTCGGCCCCGTTTCGGGCCTGCGGCGAATCTATCCCGACCTGCCCGGAATGGGCCACACCCCCGCGCCCGATACGCTGCGCGGCGCTGATGATGTGCTCGATCTGCTGCTCGATTTCGCCGACGCGGTGTGCGGCCGGGCCGCACCGCTACTGGTCGGCCACTCGGCCGGAGCCTATTACGCGCGGGCCATGGCCGGCCGACGCCCGGGACGGACGGCGGGCCTGGCGCTGATCTGCCCACTGTTACCGGGAACGCACAGCGTCCCCGAGCACTGTCCCGCCATCGGATCCGAGACTCTCGGCGACCGAATCTTCCAGGGCTACTTCGTCATTCACACCCCCGAAATGCTCGAACGGTACGAACGCTACGTCCGGCCCGCCGCCGAGCTCGTCGACTGGTCAGCGATGGAACGCATCTCCCAACGCTGGGCTTTGACCGAAACCAACTCCGTCGCCTATCCCGGGCCGACGACAATCGTTGCGGGACGGCTGGATTCGACAGTCGGATACGCCGGAGCCATCGACGCCGCCGAGCACCACCCGCACGCCACCCTGGCCGTACTCGACAACGCCGGGCACGCCCTACCCCACGAACAACCGGACCTGCTGGCAGCCCTGCTCACCGAATGGCTCACCCGCGTCGACCTCTGAGCGAGCATCCGCGTCGGAGATCCGGCCCCGAGACTTGACAGCGGTGGTGGTCGTGATTCGCGTTGCCAGCGGATGGGCGGGGTCGGTATGGTCAAGGCCATTGGGGGCGGGACCGGTCGGTCCCCACGGCGAGACCGAGGCGGGCCGGGGTCGGGAGAATCAAGGTGAGGCGCTGGTCCATCACGGTGGGGGCTGCGGCGGTTGCGGCTGGGGTGGGGCTGGCACTGACCGGATGCGGATCGGGTTCCGACGGCAATCAGGCGTCCGGGGACGCCGCCAAGTCATCCACCGGACTTCCCCCCGCGCCCACAGCCTTCGATCCGTGTTCCAGCGCGATGCAGCCGGTTCTCGATTCCGAGCACCTCAGTCATCAGACGAAGGAAGACTCGGACGGAAACGGTGGTACGCAGTGGCGCGGATGCCAGTGGGTCTCCTACTCCGGTGACGGCTATACAGTTTCCATCCGCAGTACAAATATCACCCTTCCTATGATCCGCGCCAACAACGGATTCAGAGTCGCCGAACAGGTGGAACTCAGCGGCCGGACCGCGCTCGTATACCACAACAGTGACGCCACCGACACGATGCACAACTGCGCAATAAACGCGGAACTCAAAGGGGGGAGCCTTGAGTTCTCGCTCGACAACCCGGCTTCCAACGAGGTCACAGGAAGCACTGATACGTGTGAGATCGGAAAGAGACTCGCCAGCAAGGTGGTAGACCTGGTTCCCCCGTCCGCATAAATAGTCACCGGCCACACCAATTCGAGCTTCGAGGAGGATAACGATATGGCAGACGGCCAGCCCCAGCAAGGATCCCGTCCACTCGGCAGCCTTATAGAGGCCGCGAAAAATGGTGATCTATCGGTCAAGTTCAATGAAAATGTCCGCCTGAACGCGGAGGAATTCGCTTATATCGATCGGGATTGCGACGAATTCAAGTCCTTCATCCGATCTGCACAAGGAGTTGCGAATGATATTGCACGCCAGAAGAAGTGGGGGCTCGGCGAGGATCAGGACATCTTGCCGTCAGCGAAGATCCTGGTGAGCCGATTCCGCAACAAAGCGGGTACCGCGGGAGATGGCCACGACAATCCGAACAATGTGCATGACATCCTCGAGCAGCACTACCAATGCGTCCACGACATCCAGACCCTGCACAAGACGATCGCTCAGAAGTTGATCGATACCGATCAGGAATTCGCGGCGGCCTACAAGGAGATCTCCGAACATATGCCGCCGAGTCCGATTACGAGCAACCATCGGCCGCTACCGAAGACCCCGTAGGACGGTGAAAGTCAATGACCGGTAACGAACCGCCGCGGATCAGCAATCCGGAGCATCCGGACTCGATCGATCACCCGTCGATTTATGGCGCATTCCATCCGCAGGAGACGACCGACGCCCACAACGCCTCGGGTAAGTATCTGCAGCTGGCCGTCGATTGGGAGGCCAACGTCCAGCAGTTCGCGACGCGGATCCACCGGTCGAGCGCGGCGGCGTGGGATGGCGCGGCGGCCGAAGCATCCAGGCAGGCGGTCAACAATTACGCGACGCGAGCCACGGATTTCACCCAGCCGCTGAAGAATCTGGCCCGGCAGGTCGGCGATTCCGTCGATTCGATCAACAATACGAAGAAGGGCGTGTCACAGCCCCAGACGGGCACCAGCAATATGTTCAATGTGGACGGCTGGGACAATATCTTTCACCACGGCAACCGCTCGTTGCGGGCTCGAAATAATGCGCGGGACCAGGCGCGTGAGGCGATGCGCAACCACTACGTCACGGATTTCACCCGATCGGATGGCCAAATCCCGGTACTCCCCGAAGCCGTGGGCGTGAACAACCCGCTCTTCACGTTCGACCACGGCCCCGGTCCAGTATCGGGTCCCGGGCCCGTGTCGGGTCCCGGGCCAGTATCCGGTCCGGGTCCCGCGTCTGGACCGGCCCACGGGCCGAACCCGAATCCCGCTCCCGGACAAGGTGATCCGAAGGACCATCCCAGCGCCACACAGCCCGGGCCGGCTGCGGGTTCCGATCCGAATTCCACGAATCCGGCGGGAGCTTCGGCGCCGGCCGCGCAGGGGGTACCGATGAGTACCTCTGGTCTCGGCGGCCCGAACACGGACTCGACCCATCCCAGCGGGCTCGGGTCCGGTGGATATTCCGGCGGCGGCGGTCTGGGCGGGTTGCCGGGTGGTGGCCTGCCGGGGACTGGACTCGGCAACGGTGCCGGTAAGGGCAACAGTGCCGGTAAAGGTTCCGGACCGGGACGCAGTATCCCAGGAGGGGGTTCCAAGCCCGGAGCGGGGAATCCGGCGGCCGCGGGTGCTCGTCCCGGCGCGAACGGCATGCCGGGTGCGGGCATGCCCGCAATGGCGGCCGGTAAGGGCAAAAAGGACGAGGAGCGCACCCACGACCTGCCGGAGTGGCTGCGCACTCAGCACAACGCCGATGAACTACTGGGGCCGGCACCGCGCACACTCCCCGACGGCATCATCGGCACCCATCCCGTCGAGCAGCCCGAACCGCCGACGGAGAAATAAGTCCCGCTCGGCGAGCGAGCGCGACATGAACACCTGGAGAGTTGACCCATGCCGATGTGGGATTGGGAGCCGGACGATTTCGCCGCACTATGGCTCGGCGACGCACACGACCGTTTCCCGCATCCGTTCTCGTACACCAGCCGCTTCCCGGGAATGAATGAGGTCGCCGCCCATCGCGATTCGGTTCGCGCACGCTACGACCGCGACGAGGCCGGGGCGATTCACCTCGCCTTCCACACCCTCGACACCTCCGAGCTGCGGATCGTGGTGCTCGGCGAATCCCGGACACTCGGCAAGGGTAAGCCCCGCGAGTACCGAATCCTGGCTGCCCGCAATGCCTTTCACGCGGTGATGGTTACGCAGACCGCGGCCGATGGGGTGGACGGTAATATTCGCTGCCATCGGTTCGGAACCGATCAGCTCCCGTCCCGGCTGGCGCGCATGCTGCCGCCCTTCAAGCCCGGTTCGGCCGCCCCGGAAACCATTCATATCGACGATTTCCGCAACCCCCAACCGGCTGCCGGATTCAGCCGCACCCCCAGGGAGCGTTTCCAGAGGCTGACCAGCGGCCGCATCGACGGCGCCGCTGGCGCCGGACTGTTCACCGGCCCACTCACCGACGATCCCGCCCCCTGGTTCGAGGCGCAATGGTTCGACATCAAGGGCGACGGCCGCTACCTGAAACAACGAACCCGCGAACACCTGAAGGTCCGCCCCGCCGGCCCAGCAGAACTCACCACCGTGTTCGAGAGCTGGATTCAGACGGCGTGGAAGCGACTTCACGAGGACGAATACCAGCCGTGGTGACGGCAATCGGTGACCGAAACCACTCGATCCCTTGCCGGATACTCGACGCGATGAGATGATTCATACGAAAGCTTCTCATCTTGTCTAGTGGTCGAAGGAGATCACCGAATGACCGCGTCCGTTGTACGCGCCGAGAACGGCGAATCCCCCGAGATCGGCGGTCCCCGCAGGCCCGTCCAGCCCGGAACCCGCACCTGGGAAGAGGTCGGGCTGATCACCTTCTCGCTCACCGCCGGCTCGGCGTTCCTGTTGCAGACCATGGAACCGTCGATCTCCGCGGTGGTCGACGAGCACTCGACCTTCCGCACCGATCCGGTGGGCCGCGCCCTGCGCAGTCTGGCGGCGGTGATGACCTGGACCTACGGCGGTGAGGAGGGCCCCGCCGAGGCCACCCGGCTGCGCCACATGCACAAGACCCTCAACACCACCACCTCGGACGGCACTCGCCACACCGCCCTGTCCTCGGGGCCGTGGGCGTGGGTGCTGCACACCGGCACCTTCGCCTTCAGCGAATCCGCGAAGTACTTCAGCCGCAAGG
>JAFMQT010000056.1 GCA_017354515.1 Nocardia sp.
AGAAGTACTGGGCTCCGGGCACCAAGGTCACCGTGGCCTCCAACATCTTCGGCGCCCAGGTGGGCCCGGGCCTGTACGGCCAGGAGGATTCCAAGACCAGCTTCACCATCGGCCCGGCGCACGTCTCGATCGCCGACGACAACACCAAGCAGGTCCAGGTCTTCGAGAACGGCAAACTGATCCGAACCATGCCCACCTCGATGGGCCGGGGCGGCAGTGAGGACGTGGGCGGCAAGACCATCTACTTCAACACCCCGGCCGGAATCTACACCGTGATGGGCAAGGGCAATCCGGTGATCATGGACTCCTCCAGTTACGGCCTGCCGGTCAATACCCGGCTCGGATACAAGGAGGCCATCGGCTGGGCCACCCAGATCAGCGCCGACGGGATTTACCTGCACCAACTCGACGCCACGGTATGGGCCCAGGGCAATACCGACACCACCCACGGTTGTCTGAACCTGAATCTGGACAACTCGAGCTGGTTCTACAACTACTCCCTGCCCGGTGATGTCGTCGAGATCCGCAACACCGACGGGCCGCGACAGCCGACGTGGAACAACGGCGATTGGACGGTGCCGTGGAATGAGTGGCAGGCAGGCAGCGCACTGCACTGACCGGCTGGCCGAACGGGAGTTACCTTGCGGCAATCGGGTGGTGCTGGTCCAGATCCAGGTTGAGTTCGACCACGTTCACCGTCGGTTCACCGAGGAATCCGAGCGCTCGGCCGCGGGTGTGAGCCGCCACCAGTGCCCTCACCTGATCAGCGGTGATATTGCGGGCGGCGGCCACCCGCGCGATCTGCAGCCGGGCGAATTCCGGTGAGATGTGCGGATCCAATCCGGACGCCGAGGCCGTGACGGCATCCGCCGGTACGGCCGGGGTATCCGGTGCGTCACCACGGATCGGCACGATAAGACCGGCCGAATAGTCCTGTCCCGCTTGGGCGCATTCGACCGGTACCCCGCGATAGTCCGCCTGGAAGGGCGTCGCCGGACAGGCTTCGTCGAGGCTGACGACGCGGGCGGGGTTGACCACCCGACCGTGGCGCTCACGCGCGCCGAATACCGCCAGGACCGCGCCCACCCCGTTCGCCGTGCAATACGGGCGGGCACCCGATACCCCTTCCAGCTCACCGACGGCCTTGCTGCGGGTACATACGGTCGTCAGCAGTGACAACTTGGTCCGGGAAGGATCGGTGGACAGCACGTCGACCACGTCCTCGGGTCCGCGGTTGCCGAAACTCGTATTCATGGGGTCGTATCCGTCGGGTCGGCTGCCGTCGGCAGGGGCGGAATTCGACGGCCGGGTCTGGAAGTATTGTCGCAGTGGTGTGCCGTGACCATCGGTGAAGGCTTGGCCGAGCAGACTACTAGCCACGGTCTTCCCGTCTCGCGACAGCAGCGACCCCTCGGCCTTGTCGTGCAGACCGGGCACTTGAGCGACGGCGAAAACAGCCAGCGGATAAGCGATTCCGGTAATCACCGTCAGCACGATCAGGGCACGCAGTGCGGCCAGATGCTGACGCAACCAGGTGGTGTAACGCAGGGAAAAGGTAGGCATATCAAGACATCCCGGGGAGGAATTGGATAATCAGGTCGATGATTTTGATGCCGATGAACGGCGCCACGATGCCGCCGGCTCCATAGACGGCGAGATTGCGGCTCAACAGTTTCGAGGCACTCGAGGGCCGGTAGCGCACCCCGCGCAACGCCAGCGGAATCAATGCCACGATGACGATGGCATTGAAGATCACCGCAGACAGAATGGCCGACTGCGGACTGTGCAACCGCATGATGTTCAGCACGTCCAGTCCGGGGAACAGGGTCACGAACAACGCCGGAATGATGGCGAAGAACTTGGCAATGTCATTGGCGATGGAGAAGGTCGTCAGCGCGCCTCGAGTGATCAGCAACTGTTTGCCGATCTCGACGATCTCGATCAGTTTGGTCGGATCCGAATCCAGATCGACCATGTTGCCGGCTTCCTTGGCCGCCGAGGTTCCGGTATTCATCGCGACCCCGACGTCGGCCTGGGCCAGTGCCGGAGCATCATTGGTGCCGTCACCGGTCATGGCGACCAGTCGGCCACCGGCCTGTTCGGATTTGATGAGCGCCAGTTTGTCCTCCGGGGTGGCCTCGGCGAGGAAATCGTCGACTCCGGCTTCGTCGGCGATCGCCTTGGCGGTGAGCGGATTGTCGCCGGTGATCATCACGGTCCGGATGCCCATGCGGCGCATCTCGTCGAAGCGATCCCGCATCCCTTGCTTGACGACATCTTTGAGATGGACGACGCCAAGCACGCGCGCGGTACCGTCGAACAGTTGACCGACCACCAGCGGCGTACCGCCGGAAGCGGAGATCCCGTCGACGGTGCCGCCCACCTCCTGAGGCACCGAACCCTGGTGCGCGCGAACCCATTCGGTCACCGCACTGGCCGCACCCTTACGCAGCTGATGGCCACTACTCAGGTCGACTCCCGACATCCGGGTTTGTGCGGTGAATTCGACCCAGTTCGCACCGGTCAGCTCGCCAGGTGTGCGTTCGCGTTTGCCGTAGGCCGTCTTGGCGAACACGACGATGGAACGACCCTCGGGCGTTTCATCGGCCAGGCTGGAAAGCTGTGCAGCATCGGCCATCTCGTCCTCGGAGATCGCCGGCATGGGGACGAACTGGGCGGCCTGACGGTTGCCGAGGGTGATGGTTCCGGTCTTGTCCAGCAAGAGGGTATTCACATCACCAGCCGCCTCTACCGCACGCCCCGACATGGCCAGTACGTTGCGCTGGACCAGCCGGTCCATACCGGCGATACCAATCGCCGACAGCAGCGCTCCGATGGTTGTCGGGATCAGGCAGACCAGCAGCGAGACCAGGACGATACCGGTCACGCCATGTACATCCAGGGCCACGCCGTCACCGACACCCGGATTGTTCGCCTTGGAGAAAATGGCCAGCGGCTGCAGGGTGACGACCGCGAAGACGAAAATGATCGTCAGCGAGGCCAGCAGGATGTTCAGGGCGATCTCGTTGGGCGTCTTCTGCCGGCTGGCACCTTCGACCAGGGCGATCATCTTGTCGATGAAGCTGCCGCCGGGCTCCTGGGTGATCTCCACAACGATCCGGTCCGAGAGCACGGTCGTCCCGCCGGTGACCGCGGACCGGTCACCGCCGGACTCCCGGATGACCGGAGCGGACTCTCCGGTGATCGCCGATTCGTCCACCGAGGCAATACCTTCGATGACGTCACCGTCGCCGGGAATGACCTGCCCCGCCTCCACGACCACGTAATCGCCACGGCGCAGTTCGGGGGCAGCGACCTCCACTTCCAGTGAATTGGCGTCACCGGAACGCCAATTCACCAAACGCCGTGCCACAGTGTCGGTTTTGGCCTTGCGCAGGGTATCGGCCTGTGCTTTGCCGCGGCCCTCGGCGACGGCCTCGGCCAGGTTCGCGAACAGTACCGTCAGCCACAGCCAGACCACGATCGACCACGCGAAGATGGTGGGGTCCGCAATGGCCAGCACCGTGGACCAGACGGCGCCGATCTCGACGATGAACATCACCGGATTGCGCCACAGTGTGCGCGGGTCGAGCTTACGCAAGGCCTCCGGCAGCGAGGTCGCCAGCATCGTGGGATCGAATATGCCGGCGCTACGGCGACCGGAAGCGGAGCCGGTTTCGTGGGTAGTTGCCACGGAATCGGTTGTCGGAAAGGTCATATCAGTGGATTCCTTCAGCAAGCGGACCCAGCGCCAGCATGGGCAGAAAGGTCAAGGCGACCAGAATCAGCGTCACGCCGGCGACCATGCCGACGAATTGCGGCCGGTGCGTCGACAGGGTGCCGATCGATTCCGGGGTATGTCCCTGCTGGGCCAACGAACCGGCCAGAGCGAGAACGAGAATGATGGGGATGAATCGGCCGAAAACCATCGCCAGGCCGAGTGCGGTATTCCACCACACGGTGTTGCCGCTGAGGCCGGCGAAGGCCGAGCCGTTGTTATTGGCCGCCGAGGTGAAGGCGTAGAGCACTTCCGAGAGCCCGTGCGGCCCCGAATTCGCCATCCCCGCGCGCTCGCCCGGTAGCGCCATCGCAGTCGCGGTACCCACCAACACGATCATCGGACTCACCAGGAAATACGATGCGGCGAATTTGATTTCGCGTGGGGTAATCTTCTTACCGAGATACTCCGGGGTGCGCCCGACCATCAGGCCGGCGATGAAGACCGTGATCACGGCCAGGATCAGCATGCCGTACAGACCCGATCCCACACCGCCCGGCGCGACCTCACCGAGCTGCATGTTCAGCATGGTCATCATGCCGCCCAGACTTGTGTAGGAGTCGTGGGCGGAGTCCACCGCCCCGGTGGAAGTCAAGGTGGTCGCGGCCGCAAAGGTCGCCGAATTCGACACGCCGAAGCGGGTTTCCACGCCTTCCATCGCGGCACCCACGGCCGTCGACACGGTGCCGTGGTGCTGAAGTTGCAGGATGTTGGTCAGCACCAGGCTCGACAGCGCCAGCACACCCATCACCGAGGCGATCGCATAACCCTGCTTCTTACTGTCCACCATACGGCCGAAGGTTCGCGGCAAGGAGAAGGCGATCACCAGGATCAGGAAGATCCCGAGCCAGTTCGTCCATGCCGTAGGGTTCTCGAACGGATGGGCGGCGTTGACATTGAAGAATCCGCCGCCGTTGGTGCCGAGATGTTTGATCACCTCCTGCGAGGCGACCGGACCACCGGGAATGGTCTGGGTCGCGCCGGTCACGTTCTGGGCCACCCGGTCGTGCAGGTGAAAGTTCTGGATGGTGCCCCCGGCGACCATCACAATTGCGGAGACGAACGAGAGGGGCAGCAGGATCCGCAGCGTGCCGCGCACCAGGTCGACCCAGAAATTACCCAGGTCGCCGGTGTGGTGCCGGGCAAAGCCCCGGACCAGGGCGATGGCCACAGCCATACCGACCGCGGCAGAGACGAAGTTCTGCACCGCCAGTGCCGCCATCTGAACCAGATGGCCCTGCGTCGACTCGCCGGCGTAGTTCTGCCAGTTGGTGTTGGTGACGAAGCTGATCGCGGTATTCCAGGCCAGTGCCGCGGTCATCGGAGTACCGGGATCGTGCAGGTGCAAGGGCAGGTGGCCCTGGACCAGCTGCAGGAAGAACAACACCAGTACGCTGATTGCCGAAAAGGCCAGTACGCTCCGGGCGTAAATCGCCCAGGTCTGTTCAACTCCCGGCCGAACACCGATGGCGCGGTACAAGATTCGTTCCGCTCGCGAATGTTTCGTGCTGCTGTACACCCGGAACATGTAGTCACCCAGGGGGACGTGGACAGCCGCGAGCGCGACGATCAGGGTCGCCGCGAAGACGACCCCGGAGGTTGTAGTGCTCACCTAGAACCTTTCGGGAAACAGCAGCGCGGCGATCATGTAGGCCGCGACACCCAGTGCGAGAACCAGACCGATGATGTTCTGTGTCACAGCCGCTCCAGCCCTCTCTGAAGCAGGCCGAACAGGGCGAAAATCAGCACGGTGATCAGGGTGAACACCACGACGGACATAACTGCGACCTCTCTATCGAGCGCATCCGGATGCGAATGCGCCGAGGTGAGTGAAGCTCGATTCCGGCTGTAATCCGCTGACGTTGACGGCTTCTTAGCGCACTCGGTGACGGCA
Organism: Nocardia sp.; assembly: GCA_017354515.1. GTDB lineage: Bacteria > Actinomycetota > Actinomycetes > Mycobacteriales > Mycobacteriaceae > Nocardia. The sequence goes on from JAFMQT010000056.1 coordinate 5,673, forward strand.
TTGACGGGCTGCTTACACCAACAACGCACCGACTGGGAGCAGGTCACCACACATATCGCGTCAAGGTCGCCACGACACCCGTCAAAGAGCTGTAAAGATCGGTGATCGACCAAGTACGGGGGTAAACAGTGTGATGTTCGGTCCACACGGACCGGCCGATCCGATCACAGGTATGAGGAGACGACAGTGCCGGATTTGGCGGTCACAGCGACGGCGATCATCACCTTCGTCGTCTGTGCTCTGGGACTGCGGGTGGCTGGTGGCAACCACCTGCTCCCGGCACGGGTGGCGCGCAGGCCACGCCGTGGGAACCGCGCGATGATGGACCTGTGAAGCGCGGACGATTACGCATCTACCTCGGGGCCGCGCCCGGCGTCGGCAAGACCTATGCGATGCTCGCCGAAGCGCACCGGCGGCTCGAACGCGAGCGCGATGTGGTGGCTGCGGTGGTCGAGACCCACGGACGCAGGAGAACCGGCAACCTGCTCGAGGGAATCGAACGCATTCCTCCCGTGATACACACCTATCGCGGGGCCGAACTGCCCGAACTGGACCTCGAGGCGGTGCTGCGGCGCGCTCCGGCGGTAGCGCTGGTCGACGAGCTCGCCCACACCAATGTGCCGGGTTCCAAGAATGAGAAGCGCTGGCAGGACGTGCACGAACTGCTCGACGCCGGGATCGATGTCATCTCCACGGTGAATGTGCAGCATCTGGAGAGCCTGAACGACGTCGTCGAACAGATCACCGGCGTGGTGCAGCGCGAAACCGTCCCGGATTGGGTGGTGCGCGGCGCCGATCAGGTCGAGTTGGTCGACATAACACCGGAAGCCTTGCGGCGCAGGCTTTCTCACGGCAACGTCTATGCCGCCGACAAAGTCGATGCCGCACTGCGTAACTACTTCCGGCCCGGCAATCTCACCGCGCTGCGGGAGCTGGCGCTGCTGTGGGTGGCCGACCAGGTCGATGCCGCACTGGCCAAGTACCGGGCCGACCACCGGATCACCGCGACCTGGGAGGCCCGTGAACGCGTCGTCGTCGCGGTCACCGGCGGCCCGGAATCGGAGACGGTCGTGCGCCGGGCGAGCCGCATCGCCCAGAAGTCCAGTGCCGAACTGGTTGTGGTGCACGTAGTACGCGGAGACGGGCTGGCGGGAGTGTCCGCCCAACGCCTGCACCGATTACGGGATCTAGCCACCGGTCTGGGAGCCAGCCTGCACACGGTGACCGGTGAGAACGTGCCCGATGCCCTGCTGGATTTCGCCCGGCAGGTCAATGCCACCCAACTCGTGGTGGGTACTTCACGGCGATCACGGTGGGCTCGCATCATCGATGAGGGGATCGGCGCGACGGTGGTGCAGCGGTCGGGACCGATCGATGTGCACATGGTCACCCATGAGGAAGCCCGCCGTGGCAGGCGCTACCAGTTCTCGCTGCAGCGGCAACGGTTATGGGTGTCGTGGCTGGCCGCGCTGGCGGTGCCGTCGCTGATCACGGCGCTGTGCTATCTGTGGCTGGACGCACACCTGAATCTGGCCGGAGAGAGCGCGCTGTACTTCGTGGGCGTGATCGCGGTCGCACTGCTGGGCGGGGTGGCACCCGCGACATTGTCGGCGGTTCTGGGCGGATTGCTGCTGAACTGGTTCTTCACCATGCCGCGCCACAGCCTCACCATTGCCGAGCTCAACAACTTCCTGACGATCGTGGTCATGGCGGTGGTCGCCGTCGCGGTGGCGGCGCTGGTCGACATCTCGGCGAATCGGTCACGCGAGGCGCGCATCGCCTCACATGAGGCCGAATTGCTCACGCTGTTCGCTGGTGCGGTGCTGCACGGCGCCGATCTGCCCGATCTGCTCGAGCGCGCCCGGGAAATCTACGGCCAGCACGCGGTCAGTTTCGCTACCGACGAGAAGGTGATCGCGGCGGTGGGCGAGGATCCGGCCCGCACGGCCGGGGCCGCCGACACCGCGATCGGCGCCGGCGACGAGGAACACTGGTTGTTGCTGAGCGGCCCCGCTCTCACCACGTGTGACCGCCGGGTGCTGACGGCGGTCGCCGGACAGGCCGCCGGACTGGTCCGCCAGCGGCAGTTGGCCGAGCAGGCCCAGGCCACCGCCGGGGTGATGGCGGCCGACCGGTTGCGACGCGCATTGCTGTCAGCGGTGAGTCACGATCTGCGCACCCCGCTGGCGGCGGCGAAAGCGGCGGTCTCGAGTCTGCGCAGCGAGGATGTGCACTTCTCCTCCGCCGACACCGCCGAACTGCTGGCCACGATCGAGGAATCCACCGATCAGCTCACCGCACTGGTCGGCAATCTGCTCGATTCCTCCCGGCTGGCGGCGGGGGTGGTGGAACCCCATCTCAGACAGGTGTATCTGGAGGAAGTGGTCAATCGAGCGGTGGTCGGGGTGGGTATGGGGACCCCGGACCTGCGCCGCCGGACGACCGAACGGGTCAAGGTCGAGGTCGGCGAGATCGCGGTGCGTGCCGACAGTGGCCTGCTGGAGCGCGTCCTGGCGAATGTGATCGACAATGCCCTGCGGTACTCGCCCGCCGACACCCCGATCCGGGTCGGCGCCGAACGCGACGGGCAGCGGGTGGCGATCACGGTGGTCGATTACGGACCGGGGCTGCCGACCGGATTGGAAGAGCAGTTGTTCGAACCTTTCCAGCGACTCGGCGACCGGGACAACTCCACGGGGGTGGGCCTGGGATTATCGGTCGTCCGGGGTTTCGTCGATGCGATGGGCGGAACCGTACATGCCGAACCCACACCCGGAGGTGGGGTGACAATGGTGATCGAACTACCTGGGTCCCAGGAGGAGGCCAAGTGAGACACACTGCGCAGCCCTCCCCCCGGCCGACCGGGTGCGGAAGTCCCGCACACCACAGGAGGCCGGGTGAGACACACTGCGCAGCCCACGGCCGGCCGGGGGCAGGTGTCCCCCATAGCAAAGTACAGGAGGCGATTCGGTGACGGCAGCCCCCGAGGCGAGCACTGCCCGTACCCGGGTGCTGGTCGTCGATGACGAACCCCAGATCCTGCGGGCCCTGCGGATCAATCTATCGGTGCGTGGCTACGAGGTGATCACCGCCGCCACCGGCGCAGGCGCGCTCCGCGCGGCCGCGGAGAAACATCCAGACGTGGTGGTGCTGGATCTGGGCCTGCCCGATATCGACGGGATCGAGGTTCTTGCTGGTCTACGCGGCTGGACCTCGGTACCGGTGATCGTGCTGTCGGCCCGGACCGATTCCTCGGACAAGGTGCAGGCTCTCGACACCGGCGCCGACGATTACGTCACCAAGCCCTTCGGTATGGACGAGCTGCTGGCCCGGCTGCGTGCGGCGGTGCGGCGCGGGACCGCCGCGGCCGGGGAGTCCGCTCCGGTGGTGCGGGCGGCGGCGTTCACCGTCGACCTGGCGGCCAAGAGGGTCACCCGCGGCGGCCGCGATGTCCACCTGACACCGACCGAATGGGGCGTCCTCGAGATGCTGGTCCGCAATCAGGGCAAACTGGTCGGCCGCAAGGAGCTGCTGCGGGAGGTGTGGGGCCCCCACTACGGAACCGAAACCCATTACCTGCGTGTCTATCTCGCGCAGTTGCGGAGCAAACTCGAGAACGATCCGGCGCATCCGAAACACCTGCTGACCGAGGCCGGGATGGGCTACCGCTTCCAGCCGTGACACCTAGGTGACACATCGCATGGCACCGGCTGCTGCGCAGGATCACCCGGGGATGGCAGGATCGACTCATGTCCGACCAGACCACCACCAGCGCCGAGTCCGCAACTGCGAAAACTGCCACCAGCCTGTGGGTCGAGCGCACCGGAACCCGCCGCTATACCGGTCGCAGTTCCCGCGGTGCGCAAGTACTGGTCGGTGCTGAGGGCGTCGAGGGCGTCTTCACTCCGGGCGAGCTGCTGAAGATCGCCTTGGCCGCGTGCACTGGGATGAGTTCGGATTCCCCGCTGTCACGCCGGCTGGGCGATTCCTATGACGCCACCATCCGGGTCTCGGGAGATGCGGACCGGGAGAACGAGGTCTATCCACAGCTGCACGAGGTCCTCGAACTGGACCTGTCCGAACTGGACGAGGCCGCGCGCGAACGTCTGCTGGTCACCGTGCAACGCGCCATCGACAAGGTGTGCACGGTCGGGCGCACCGTGAAGGCCGGCGCCGAGGTCGACCTGTCCTTCCAGATCGAATCGTGAGCACCGGGCCCGTCCGGCTCAGCGCCTGGGTGCACGGCAGGGTGCAGGGGGTCGGCTTCCGCTGGTGGACGCGGGCGCGCGCCCTGGAACTGGGACTGGTCGGCCATGCCCGCAATACCAGCGACGGACGCGTTCACGTCGTCGCGGAGGGTTCGCGATCGGCCTGTAATCGGTTGCTGGAATTATTGAGGGCGGGCGATACTCCGGGTCGAGTCGATCTGGTTGTGGAAGACTGGGGCGCCGCGACCGGCGGCATCACAGGCTTCGAGGAACGGTAAGCGGCGGGGAAACAGGAGTCGATCGGTGGCAGCACAGGAGCCGGGCGGGGAGTCCGGAAAGCGGGAATCCGACCAGCGGAAACCCGATGTTCCCGGGGGCACGCCCCCCACGGGGGACCACGACAGCGGGGGCCGGCCCCCGCAACCTCCCGGCGGATCGGATCCCACCATGCGGATGCCGGTGCCGCCACCCGAATCACCCACGACCCCGGAGGTACCGCTCCCCGAGGTCCCGGGCCCCGCGGACGAGCCGACGGTGCGACTGGGTTCGGCGGCCCCGCAGCCGCCGCAGACGCCGAATTTTCCCACGCTTCCGCTACCCGATGCCCCGAACCCGTTGTCCGACACCGCATTGGGAGCCTCCTCCCCCGAACTCGGCTCCGGCCCCGGATCGGAGGCAGGCGAGGCGCAGCGCCGGATGCGCGGCAGCGTGCAACGCCAGGAGGCCGGTGTCACCCAGCCGCGTCCCCCGACGGTGGCCGAATCCCGGGCCCGCGACAAGGCACGCAAACGCGCGGAGGAGGCCGCACAGGCCGAGGCCGAGGCATTGGAATCGAAGAAGCGCACGCGCCGCAAGATCTTCATCGGCGCGGGCGCGGTCGCCGGAATAGCTGCGATCGTGGGCGCGGGGTATCTGGCGTATCAGGCCGTGCACAAACCGGATGTGACCGCGTACTGCATCACCGACGACAACGGCAATCAGCAGGTCGTCCCCGATAACGACTGTGTGCGCGCCCAGTCGTATGCGAGCACCTACGGGGGTTACCACTCCTCCCCCGGCCTGTTCTTCTACAACGGTCACCAGTACCGCTACTACTACGGCGGCAACAACACCGTCGGCCGCCCGCCGACCGGCGGCAGTATGACCGCGCCCGCGAAAGCGAACGTCACCACCAAGTCCGGGTCCACGATCACGCGCGGCGGACTCGGCAGTTCCTCGGGATCGAAGTCCGGTTCCGGCGGCGGCAAGTCCGGAGGGTCCTAGATGCGTCGGATTCGCGGTAAGCGACGCGACAACTGGCAGCACATCGTCGAGGAGCAGGGCCTGGTATTCGGCTCCCCCGGCCGCGACGCCAACGGCGCGGCGCGGCCGTACTGGGACGAATCGGTGCACTACGAATTCGATCTGGACGAGATCCTGGCGCTCGAGGCGCAGGTCGAAGTGTTGCATTCGATGTGCCTGCACGCGGTGGAGCAGATCGTGCTCACCGAACGGTTCGCCGAATTCGGTCTGCCCGAATGGAGTTGGGAGCCGATCAAGAAATCCTGGCAACGCAGCGACCCGTACGTGTACGGACGCTTCGATCTTCGCTACGACGGGCGCGGACCGGCGAAACTGCTCGAGTACAACGCCGATACGCCGACCTCGCTACTGGAGGCGGCGATCGTGCAGTGGCACTGGCTGACCGACGTCCATCCCGACGACGATCAGTGGAATTCGCTGCACGAGAAGCTCGTCGAGCGCTGGGGTGAGGTACTCGACCACCTGCCGACCAACCAGCTGCACTTCACCTGGTCGAGTGCCGACGGCTCCGGCGAGGACAATGTCACCACCGCCTATATGCAGGAGACCGCGGCCGAGGCCGGCTTCGACACCATCGCTCTGCCCATCGAGGACATCGGATTCGATTCCGAACTAACGCGTTTCGTGGATCTGGCCGACGCGCCCATCAACGCCGTCTTCAAGCTCTATCCGTGGGAATGGGCCCTCGACGACGAGTTCGGCCGGAAGGTCGTGGACTCGATTCCCGAGACCGCGTGGGTCGAACCGCTGTGGAAGGCGCTGCTGTCCAACAAGGCGCTGCTGGCGGTGCTGTGGGAAATGTACCCCGGCCACCCGAATCTGCTGCCGGCCTATATCGACGATCCGCACGAGCTGACCGAATATATCCGCAAACCGAAACTGGGCCGGGAGGGCGCGAATATGACGATTGTCGGCGCAGGTCTGGAAACCGCGACCGGCGGGGTCTACGGCGAAGAGGGATACGTCTACCAATTGCTGGATCCACTGCCCGATTTCGACGGTTTGCGACCGGTGCTGGGCGCGTGGATCGTCGGCGATTCCTCGGCCGGACTCGGCATCCGGGAAACGCCCGGTCTGATCACCGACGACAGTTCCACCTTCATCCCGCACCGCATTCCCGGGAAATAGCCGCCAACCACACCGGAGGACCCGTGACCTCGACCACTCTCGCACTCGAATCCGGCTATTGGAATCACGTCGGTCACGGCGTCGGTGCGATCGTGTTGTACGCGCTGATCGGCCTGGTACTGCTACTGCTCGGGTTTCAGGCCATCGACAGCACCACACCCGGTCCGCTGCGCAAGATGATCGGTACCGGAAATCCGAACGCCGTCATCATCGCGGCGGCAGGCATGGTGAGTATGGCGCTGATCATCGTGCTGGCCATCTACTCGGCGGGCGGGCGCCTGGCCGAGGGGCTGGTCGCCACCGCCATCTACGGGGTGGTGGGCATCATCGTGCAGGTGGTGGCGATGCGACTGCTGGAAATGGCGCTCGGTCTGCGCATCGGCGATCTGCTGAAATCGCCGACCTACCACGTCCAGGCGCTGCTGGTCGCGGCCGCGCATCTGTCGATCGGCTTCGTCGTCGCGATAGCCATTCTGTGAGCAGCGATAGCCATCCTGTGAGCAGCGATAGCCATTCTGTGAGCACAGCGATAGCCATCCTGTGACCGCTAGCCGGCGGTGAAGGCGAGCAGGTCCTCGACCGGCCACGTGTTGATGACGCGCCCGGCCTGGACGCCGTTGTCCAGCGCCCGCGCACATCCGTACCCCTGCCAGTCCAGCTGGCCGGGCGCGTGCGCGTCGGTGTCGATACTGATGTAGCAGCCCGACTCGACCGCGAGCCGGATCAGCCGTCCCGGCGGATCGCGACGTTCGGGGCGGCAGTTGATCTCCACCGCGGTGCCGAAGCGGCGGCACGCTTCGAAGACCACATCGGCATCGAAACTCGATTCCGGCCGCACTCCCCGCTCGCCCGCCACCAACCGTCCGGTGCAGTGCCCCAGGACATCGACATTGGGGTCGGCCGCCGCATACACCATCCGCCGGGTCATGGTTTCGCTGTCGGCGCGCAGATTCGAATGAACGCTCGCCACAACCACATCCAGGCGAGTCAGCAACTCCGGCTCTTGGTCGAGGGTACCGTCATCGAGAATGTCGACCTCGATTCCGGTCAGGATCCGGAAGGGCGCCAGCCGTTCGTTGAGTTCGGCGACGACGTCGAGCTGCTGGCGCAACCGTTCCGCCGACAGTCCGCGGGCGACGCGCAGGCGCGGGGAATGATCGGTCAGCGCGCAGTAGTCGTGGCCGAGGGCGATCGCGGTGCGCATCATCTCCTCGATCGGGCTGCCACCGTCGGACCACTCGGAGTGGGTGTGCAGATCCCCGCGCAGCGCACCCCGCAACTCGGCGCCTTCCGGGCCGATCGGCTGTGCGGCCGAACGTAATTCGCTGAGCTTCGCCGGTTCGCGCCCGGCGCATACCTCCGCGATGACCGTGGCCGTCTTCGGGCCGATGCCCGAAAGGTCCTGCCAGGCACCGGATTCGCGATAACGTTCGAAGTCGTCCTCGGACAGTCCGGCGACGATATCGGCCGCGTTCCGATACGCCTTCACCCGATGTGACTGTGCGCGAGCGCGTTCCATCCAGAACGCGATCTCCCGCAACGCCACCACCGGATCGGTCGTGGGCGCCGACATCAGCGATCCCGGCTGTCACCGGTCGGTGCGGAATCCTCGCCGAACCTGCCCATCGGATCTCCCTTCGAGCGATATCGCCTGCTCAACCGTAGCGCGGGCAAATCGCCGGGTACACCGTTATCGGCGGGGCCTGGGCTGACAGCGCGGACAGGAGAACGAGGACCGGTTCATGAACTTCTCACGCCGGATCACCGCGCCGCAGCGCCGGCACGCCCGATCCTCGCGTCCGTACACCGCCAGCGACCGCTCGAAATATCCCGAGTTGCCGTTGACATTGACATACAACGCGTCGAAGGAGGTCCCGCCGGCATCCAGGGCCGCGGTCATCACCGCACGCACCTGCGCCAGCAGTCGCCGCAACGCGGGGCGGGTGAGTTTCGCGGCGATCCGCTCGCCATGGATACCGGCACGCCACAGCGCCTCGTCGGCGTAGATATTGCCGATTCCCGAGATCACGGTCTGATCCAGCAGGATCCGTTTGATCTCCGAGGATTTGCCCCTGATCCGCGCCACCACGGCCTCGGTGTCGAATTCCGGGTCCAGCGGATCGCGGGCGATGTGGGCGACCGATTCGGGCAGCCGGCTGCCGTCGACGTCGACCAGACCGTGGAGTGACCAGCCGCCGAAGGTACGCTGATCCACGAATCGCAGCTGGGTGGAATTGTCCAGTGCGGCAACGATATGCGCGTGCTTCTCCAGCGGTGCGGAGGTGGGCTGCACCAGCATCTGCCCGCTCATCCCGAGATGGACGACCAGAGCGGGATCGGGATCGTCGAAGGTGAGCCAGAGGAATTTGCCGCGCCGGTGGGCGCCTTCGACGCGCAATCCGGACATCCGTGCGGCGAGGTCGTCACCGCCGAGTTCATGCCGCCGCACCGCGCGAGGATGCTTGACCAGCACCGATGCGATGACGTGATCGACCACGTGCGCGGCCAGCCCGCGCCGCACGACCTCGACCTCGGGCAGCTCGGGCATCAGTCGCCGGCTGTGGAAGCCGTATCCGCGGCTTCGGCGGCGCCATCGGCGCCGGGTTCGGCACTCTCGGCATTGAGCGACTGCCAGGCGGCACCGGCCGCCTTCTGCTCGGCTTCTTTCTTGGACCGGCCCAC
>JAFMQT010000277.1 GCA_017354515.1 Nocardia sp.
ACTCCGCCGATGATGTGTCCTTGCTCACAAATCACTCCTTCAACCGCCCGTCCAGGGCAATACGATCATGGATCGCCCGGACTTACACGGTTGCCATGACACCCCCGCCTTCGGCATTTCATCATGGATCGACTGGAAATCCAGCAACGGCAGCGACCTGCTCACGGATTCGAGAAATAACGAAGGTTCAGCCACCCTCATCCTCATCGTCGGAATTATCGCTCTACTGTGCATCCCGGTGTTCGCAGTGCTCATGCACTGGAAGCTGTCGATTGAGCTCTACCCGGACGGTGTCCGCCGACCCTTCAATTTCCCGTTCATTACCGGCGGGGATCTGTTCGTCCCCTGGGACGACATCGAATCTCTCGCCGTGGGGGTCTTCCGGGCCAATGCCCAGTCGAGCCCCAACCCCGCCATCGACATTCACCTGAAAACGCCGAGACCGCCGGCGCGCAAGATCTTCGACACCCCCGACCGGGCAACACTTCCGGTGTATGCCGTTGCCGCCGAAAACAATACGGTGCTGGCGGTGATGCGGATCCTGCTGTCGGACCCCCGCTCACGTCAACTACTCGCCCGCCCGGACGCACCGGAATGGTTCACCGCACCACCACTGTCCGAGCAGTACGAATTATCCACGAGCGCGGCACAACTCGGTGGTTCGTCATGAACGCCGCAGGTGGAGCATCGCTCCCGACCGTGCCCGAATACCTGAACACCGCAGGTGCGAGATACGAACCGATCACCGCCGAAGGACCCGGAACACCGGCAATCAACTGTTTCCCGCGGCAGGGGTGGCGGCGTGTGACGCGAGAATTGTTCCCGAACGCATTCGGTGTCTGGGCGCTACCACCGCAGCCGGATTCCAATTGGCTCGACAACTCGATACTGCTCGTCGGCCACCTCACCGGAACATTCGATCCAGCAATGCTGCTCCGCTGCGCGGCAACCGACGCTCGACGCCTGCCACACTGGCACGAAGAACGGTTCAGCACCGACAATTACGACGGGTTCGAGTCGGTGTCGATCACCGGAACCTATGTCGCCGAGTCGTTCACATTCTGGTCGTTCACGCGGTATCTGCTCGTCGAAACCACCAACGGCCACTACTGGATTCAGCTCACCACCACACTACGAGCACGCGACGGCGTGGACCCCAGCCCGCAAGTCCCGCGACTGATCATTCGCGTTCCCGCCGATGCCGCGCCCTCACCCCAGCAATTCGCGGCGAACCGGTCCTCCCCCGCACCGCCGGCCGCCGACGAGCCGACCGCGACCAGCGAGGCGTATCGACGGCCGACCCCACCACCGCCAACAGTCGGCCCCACCGACCTGCCGGACGACTGGGACGACGACAACCACTACTACCTCCGCAACAGGAAGACCGGCTGGACGCAGTGACCAAATCCGTGGGGTGCTACCGGACACGTTACGTCGTGTCCGAATTCCTCAGCACCGCACGCGCATGCCTGTCGGTCGGCCGTTTCGACCGCCTGACGATCACCCTCGAATCATGGAAGAGCAGCGCCGAGGCCTACGCCGATCCGAGCCTCACCCCCGACGGCGCAGACCTGCACTACCTCGACGAGCCCGAAGACGTACCCGACCCTCGGCTATAGCCAACCGGGAGAACATGCGCATGTCATGTGCATGTACAGTAGGGGCATGTCCGTTGCCATTCAGATCAAAGACGTTCCCGAGGAAGTGCGGGATGCGATCGCGGCCCGGGCCGCCGCCCGAGGGCAATCGACCCAGGTCTATCTGAGGGGCTTGCTCGAGAGGGAATTCCAGGCCGAACGCAACCGACATCTCCTCGAGAGCCTGGTGGGGCACCGCACTCTGAAGATGAGCCCGGACGAAGTCGTCGACGATATTCGCGCCGGGCGTGAGGGCGACGACGAGTGATCGTCGTCGACGCGAACGTGATGGTGATGGCACTGTCCAGTTCGTCCGTACAAGGCGATACCGCTCGAGCCGCGATACTCGCCGACGACAGCTGGGCCGCTCCGGCGCATATGCCCCTGGAGGTGCTGCGCACCTTGCACAAGGCCGTCCTCGGCAACAAGCTCTCTGCCCAAGACGCCGATGCCGCCTTCGGTGCACTCACCGCGATGCAGATCGATTACGTCGGCACCGACACCGCACTGCTCCAGGCCGTATGGGCGGTACGCCACAACGTATCGGCATATGACGCAGCGTATTTGGCCGTCGCGGCCATCTACAACGCCCCGGTTGTCACCTTCGACGCTCGATTCGCCAAGGCCGCCGAACAGGCGATGCCCGACATCCGCCTCACCCTGCTCTGACGGGACCGCTGGACGGATATACTTTCCAGGACGTTTATATATCCGATCGGAGTGCCATGACGAAAACCTTGATCGACATACCGGACGAACTGATGGAACAAGCCAGGCAGATCACCGGCGGCGCGACGAAAACGGAGACCGTACGCACCGCCCTGCGACTGCTCGTCCGGCAGCAACAACAGCACGACGCCATCGCCTGGCTCGCCGATCACGAACCCTTCCTCACCGAGGAAGAGCTCGCCGAAGACAGCGAGCGGCAGCAACCGCGGTGACCTCAACGACCCGGGCCCTGTATCTAGCCGATCACAGCGCAGTCTCCCGGATCCAGCGACACGAACCGGTACGGCAGGCATTCGAGCGGCTCAACACCGCAGCCGGAGTGATCTGCTCGTGCGCCGTCACCACCGACGAAGCCGCCTTCAGCGCCCGCAACCCCAGCGAACTCCACAAAATCCTGCAGATTTACACCGAAGCGTTCCGATACCTCCCGATGGACCCGGCGATCGACCCCATCGTCCGGTCGATCCGGCAACAGCTCTGGTCCGTAGGCCAAGGACGCTCCGCCCAGGCCACCGACCTCCTCATCGCCGCGACCGCGGTCCATTACGGCGCCATCGTCCTGCACTACGACAAACACTTCGAACTGATCTCCGCCGCGTACCCCGGTCTGCGACAGCGCTGGATCGTTCCACGCGGTTCGATCGGCTGATCCCAGAGCGATCTCACCCCCTTCGGGGCCCACTCAGTATGACCGGCATACTTGCAGTATGCCTGACCTCACGACCATCAAGGTCCCGAAAGTCGTTCGCGACCGGCTGCAGCGAGTCGCGGCGTCCAAGGGACTCACCCTCGCGCAAGCGATCGACCAACTCCTGGACACCGCAGCGGCTCGACCCAAACCGACCATCGGCGGTTACCGCAGTAATCGACCCTTGTCGGCCGAGGAGATCGACCAGGAACTCAGCACCGGGTTCGGGGCCTGATGGCCATCGTCGTCGACACCAGCGCGATCCTCGCGCTCTTCGACGAATCCTATGCCGAGCACGCACCGCTGGCTCAAATCGTGAAAGAAGGGGACGAGCACCTCATCGTGTCCCCCTTCGTCGTCGCCGAGGCCGACTCCATGCTCTACACCCGACTCGGATCACGAGCCGCCCGCGACTTCGCCTCCGACGTCGCCAGCGGCGCATACGAACTCGCCGAATGGACCTCCAACCAGCACGCGGCCGCACTCGCGGTCACCGGCCGGTACGACGACGGCTATATCGGAATCGCGGACGCCTCCAATGTCGTCATCGCCGATCGAGAACGCACCGACCGAATCATGACCCTCGATCAACGCCATTTCCGAACCCTCCGACCACTATGGGGATTCACCAACTTCGTCCTGCTGCCCTACGACGCCTGACACACCACGGCGTAAGCATTACGTGGGCACCCGAAGACGTCCCCGACCCCAGGATGCTGCGAATAGCCAACGCACGCAACGTGAGTGAGGCCAAGGACCTGGAACGGACGACCGCCACCCCATTCTGCACACCGGAACGATCACGGAATGCGAGTGACCCACTGCTGATAGTCGCCGACGGGCACCGACATCGGCTCGAATCCGGCACGTTCGAAGAGCAGCTCACTGGGGCGGTTCAGTCTGTGGATTGACGCGGTCACAACCGCGCAGCCCAACCCCAGCGATTCTGCCCTCTCGACAACGCAACTGCGCACTTGTCCGAGAGCCATGTCCGCGACGATTCCGCCACACCCACGCACCGCCAGGCCCACGGCGATTGCCGCGATGTGCACAGCGACGAGCTCGGTGTCGGAAGAATCGAAGAGCAGGTGCGCAGCGGCCACGATCTCGTTTTCGGACTCGTCCCGCCCCACTACGAGCAGGTCACCATTCTTCAGGCGCTTCGCACTTTCCCGGAAGTGGCTCTGCACCTCGTATTCCCAGGGTTTCGAATGCGGAAGCTTCCGACCTCCATCAGTTCGAGGCAGCGGGGTCGTGCACGAAAAGCCCTGCAAGGGTCGTGCATTCCGACGACTGGTGATCCTCTCCCATCGAATTGCCGACGCGGTCACCCGGCTCGCCGGTTGCTCGCCACCCACGCCTTCAGGTCCGCGGCACTCGGCCGGTCTCGTAATCGTTCGACGTAAGCGTCCGCGAATTGCTCATCGTCCGGTTCGGGAAAGTCGATCTCGTCCACAGGGACATCGAGCACCCACGCAAGGTACTCGGGCGACACCGCACCGGCGTCGACTCGACGTTGCAGAGCATCGACTACGGCGAAGGGGAAGCGGCGAGCAGACGAATCCTGTTGCCGCACAGTAATCTCCTGCGCACCTCCCACCACTTCAGCATGGGTTCGAATCAGTTTCGGTGTCGATTCCTGCAGAGTGGCAGCGAAACTCGGTGGCACCTCGATGTGGAGCCCGTCCAGGCGATTCTTCAACGCCGCGGTCGAAACACCGGTTCGCCACAGGAAGTTCGCCAGGCCGCGCTCATCCATGCGATCCCAGCGCTCCCGCTTCACCACATCCTTCGGCAGCAGCAGTTCCGCCGCGAAACGATTGGCAGGCGCCTCATCCTTCTCGGCCGGCTCCGCGGTGGCGTTGTGATGTCCAAGCGCGAGATGCGCCAGCTCGTGCGCCAGGGACCAGTTGCTCCGAAACCAACTCGGCGTAGTGGCGAGCAGCACGACGGCCCGCTCCCCGATCGTGAGCGAGTAGTCGGTCGTAAGACCCGGCAGGCGAACAACATCGACGCCCAACCGATCTTCCACCACCGCACCGAACGTCCTGACGAAATCCTCACCCAGGATTTCCCGCATACGTGCGACGCTGTCGGTCAGCGCCTGACTCGGGGGCGGGCCGTCAGGAAACGTCGCGTTGTAGACGTCGACGACCCGCGCGAGGATCGCGTCGTCGCTGGAACGACCTGGGTTCGTAGAGACACGCAGGTTCGCATCCCAACTGTGCCGGGCGGCGATCTGGACCCGATGCGGATCCTCGTTGCCGGTAGCAAGCCAGTAAAGGTCCGCATCCAGCTCCTCGGCGATCATCGCCAGCTCGGACGACGAGAAACCCCGCTGGCCATTCAGCGCGCGAGAGAGCGCATCGGGCTTCATACCCGCCCGCCCGGCGAGCACTCGCTGACTCATACCCGATGGCATCAACGACCGAATCCGGTCCCCCACTGCAGTGAGCCTCTCGTCCATACACTCACACTACCGGCGGTATTGGGATTTTCCCAACACCGCTACTCCGCGGCTAGCTTCGCTGGTGGTGATGCCGGTGCGCTGGGCGTGAGAAAGTAGGTTTCGGAGCCGAGCGGTGACGGCCGAGATCGCCCTGAATCGGCGTAACGAGCAGGAGAGTTCGGTGAGCCAGCCCCCGCAGTCCGACCCGGACACGTTGCGCGCGCTGGTGACGACGCTCGAGCAGCTGATTGCCCAGGCTTCTCGAACGGTCGACGAATTGCGGGCGGCGATCGCTGCCGCCGAAGCTCAGAGCCGGGACTCCGCCGCGGCCTCGCCCTCCGATGCGCAGGCTCGGAAAGCCGGTCCGACGCCGTGGTCGAAACGTTCCACCGGTTCGGAATCGGCAACGCGGGCCACCGTGGCTCAGCGGCCGAGGGCGCCCTCGTCCGCCGCTGTGGCCGGGACCAACCCACCCCCGGCACAGGCTGGTCCAGCGCACCAGCCCTCGCGCAGGCCCGATTCACGACATACCCGCGGGACCGCTAATTCCATACCGCCCGAACGTCTTTCACGTGTGCGTGTATCGGCCCAGCCGGCGGCCGCCGGACCGCCGCGAGACAGTCCGCCCTCGACGGCGCCTCCCGCGGCCCCTCCTCCCACCGTCGAGCCGCTATTGGCTGCTCCGTCGTCCGAGGAGCTGCTGCGGCCCAGAGTTCGTGGTGGGCCGGTGCTGGCCGATCCGTCATCTCAGGAGCTGCTGCGGCCCCGCCCTGCGCCGACAGACCAGCGATTGACGGATCCTTCGGTGCGCGAACCGCCACCGGACGACCATCCGGGATCGCCCCCTCCGCCGGGCCCGCCACCGCGGCTCGCCGCCCCGGCCCCGCCGCCGACCCCGCAGCATCGGCCGCCGGTGCGC
>JAFMQT010000630.1 GCA_017354515.1 Nocardia sp.
CCTGCTCACCGCCGCCCGGGACAGCCTGCGCGACAACGGCACCCTGGGTGAGCTGATCGACGCCGGATACAGTGCGCGCGGCCGTTACGAGAGCGCTGAACGCTGGGCCATCACCGATATTTCCCCCGGCGCACACGGGTGGCTGGAGCGGTTGCGGGATGCGGGCAGGCGCGGCGGGGTCATTCGCGCACTGGGTGATTGAGCGGCTGGAAGATTGAGCTGGGAGGTTGCGAACTGCCGGCTCAGATCCGTTCGGCGAGCCCGGGATAGTCCAGCACGAAACCGTCGTCGTCGACGGTGACGGTCGCACTGGAAACCGGTGAAAGCACATGGATTCCGTCGGCGCCGCTGCTGTAGGTCAGACTCGCCTCTTCCACGATCAGATCGGGAAGGCGCACGTAGATCACCGGAAGTTGCAGATCCTCGGTGCCGTGCGCGAGTCCGAAGCGACGGATCGGCAGGGTGTTGAACAGCGGGCTCAGCGCCACGTCCACATCCAGGGCGCCGCCGAATGTCGACCGCATATGGGTGGACCCGGAGTCGACGAGCCAGTAGTTCTCCTCGTCGCGGGCGATCGAGGCGTGCCGGTCCCCCGATTCGACGGTGCTGCGCATCGATAGGCGTTTGGTGCGCCCGGCCTCGTCGGTGACCAGGTCGTAGGAGGCGCTGAAGGCCGCGTGATCACCGCACGCCCCCGCGATCAACCGCCCGGAGGCCCGAATGCGGTTGCCGGTGAGCAGGATCCGCACCGACTCCATCCGGGAGGCGTCATGCGCCCGCCAGGTGAGAACCAGCGGCCGACGCACCGACGCCTCCGCGCCGGCCCCGGTGGCCGGGGCGGTCTCGGAATTGCCCTCTGGCTTACTCACCCCTCTACCGTAAGTGAGAATCGCGCGTACGTGTGCGCACACACCTGTAAGCACACTCCGGAGCGCGTCCGATACCGCCGGTTCCAGGCAAGGTATAAATTTCCAGGACCGTGCACCCGCATGTTCTCGGCCCGCTTCACGGCGACCGATCGAGCGAGCCGACGGAGGTGGGAGTGAAGCTCGCGCAACCACCTCGTCGCGATCACGGTCGTACGGTCGGACTGTTCGCCGGAATCGGCGGACTCGAACTGGGATTGGCCGCCCACGGCTGGCACACCGAACTGCTGTGCGAGATCGACCCGGGCGCGCGGGCGGTCCTGAACGCGCACTTCCCGGATGTGGAATCACACGCCGACGTGACCCGCCTGCGTTCGCTTCCGTCCGGAACAGAGCTGGTCGCGGCCGGATTCCCCTGTCAGGACCTGTCCCAGGCCGGGCGGACCGCGGGGATCACCGGCGCGCGTTCGGGTCTGGTGGACGAAGTGTTCCGGCTGGTCCGGCGCCAACGCGGACCGCGCTGGCTGCTGATCGAGAATGTGCCGTTCATGCTGCAACTGGGCCGGGGGCAGGCGATGGGCCACATCACCGCCGCCCTGGAGGAACTCGGTTACACCTGGGCCTATCGGGTGGTCGACGCGCGGGCGTTCGGGCTGCCGCAACGGCGCGAGCGGGTACTGATACTGGCCTCGCGCACCGAGGATCCGCGGCCGGTGCTGTTCGGCACCGACGCCGGACCGCGCGATATCGGCGATCCCGAGGTCGATCCGTGCGGCTTCTACTGGACCGAGGGGGTGCGCGGATTGGGCTGGGCCGTCAACGCGGTGCCGACCCTCAAGGGCGGTTCCGGGCTCGGCATCGCCAGCCCGCCCGCGGTGCGGCTGCCCTCCGGCGAGATCGTCACCCCGGGCATCACCGATGCCGAACGACTGCAAGGCTTTTCACCGCACTGGACCGAACCGGCCACCACCGCGCCGGGGGTGCGGACCGGGCATCGCTGGAAGCTCGTCGGCAATGCGGTCAGCGTGCGGATGGCATCCTGGGTGGGATCGCGGCTGACCGCTCCGGGCTGCGAGTCCGCCGCCGAATACCGACCACTGACCGCGCACCGGTGGCCCACCGCGGCCTGGGGACATGCCGGTCGCGCATTCCGGGTGCCGATCTCGACATGGCCGGTGCACGAACCGTATGAGGATCTGCGCTGGTTCCTCGACGACGCGCGGCTGCTGTCGGCGCGCGCCACGGCCGGATTCCTGCGCCGCGCCGCCCGCGGAACCCTGCGTTTCCCGCCCGGATTCCTCGCCGATATGGAGAATCATCTGGCCCGGATGGGTGGCTGCACGCAGCCGGCGGCATGATGTCGGATCGGTCACCGAATTCGAATCCGGGAACACCGCTTCCCCGCTGATCGCTGTAAGGGTTGTGTATGCCATCCGACCG
>JAFMQT010000278.1 GCA_017354515.1 Nocardia sp.
AAACGAAATGCGCTGATCTAGTCGGGTTTTCCGAACTGCTCACGCCGACCCAGGCGCCGCAGTCGCAGCCATTCTCGCAGACCCTCGGGATCTCGTTGCTGTACGAGGAAGAACCAGGAGAATCGAGCCCACTCCTGCGGCAACAGTTTTCGCATACCGGGCTGTGACATCAAATAGCCTCGATTGCGATAGGTGAAATAGCGTTTGACCGGGTCATCGGGATATTGGGTGTGCATCCGCCCGCCCAGGATCGGCTTGAATTCGGCCGAACCGTTCGGATGCAGATAGGCGGTCTGCAAACAGGTTCCGAAGGGCAGTCCCGAACGCACCAGCCGCCGATGCACCTCGACCTCGTCCCCGCGCACGAACAGCCGCAGATCCGGAACACCGATCACATCCAGGGCTCGCGCGGAGATCAGCGCACCGTTGAACAGGGAGGCGATTCCGGGCAGGAAATCCTCATCGCCGAGTTCGGAGCGCAACCGCCGCCACACCACGCCGCGGCGCAGCGGGAAGGCCAGCCGATCCGGATCGGTGATGTCGGCGACCACCGGCGACACCTCCGCCAGCCCGTGCCGTTCCGCACAATCGAGCAGGTCGCGTAGCACATCCGGGCCTTCCGGACGACCGTCGTCGTCGGCCAGCCACACCCAGTCCGCACCGATGGTGAGCGCGTGCAGCATGCCGAGCGCGAATCCGCCGGCGCCGCCGAGGTTGTGTTCGGATCCCAGATAGGTGGTCTCGATCGGCTGGTCGCGCACCAGCTCGCCGACCTCGGGCTCGTTACCGTTGTCCACCACGATCAGATGATCGAGCGGGCGCGACTGCGCGGCCAGCACCTTCAACGATTCGCTGAGCAGTTCGCGGCGCTTGTGGGTCACCACCACCGCGACGATCCGGGCGGCGCCGCTGTCCGCGGACGAGGCCGCCTGCTCAGTCATAAATCTGTCCTTCTCGCTGACGTGCGTCATACGGTATTTCGCTGGAGGCCGAGTTCACGCTGGATCTGTGCCACGTGATCGCCGGCCTCGGGACCCTCGTATGCGCGCACCACCTCTTCGATCTCGCCCTGCATGCGCAGATGACCGTGGTCGATCCACATCGCGGTATCACACAACTGCGCCAGGAATTCGTTGGAGTGCGAGCAGAAGACGAGAATTCCCGAGCGCGACACCAGATCCTTCAGCCGGTCCCGCGCCTTCTTCATGAATTCCGCGTCGACCGCGCCGATGCCCTCGTCCAGCAGCAGGATCTCCGGGTCGATCGAGGTGACCACACCCATCGCCAGGCGCACCCGCATACCGGTGGAATAGGTGCGCAGGGGCATATTCAGGTATTCGCCCAATTCGGTGAATTCGGCGATCTCATCGACCTTGGCCAGCATCTGTTTTCGCGTCTGGCCCAGGAACAATCCGCGGATCAGGATGTTCTCGTATCCGGAGATCTCCGGATCCATACCGACGCCGAGATCGAAGACCGGTGCCACCCGGCCGCGTACGCGGGCGCTGCCGCGAGTCGGTTCGTAGATTCCGGACAGCAGTCGCAGCAGCGTCGATTTCCCGGCGCCGTTGTGGCCGACCAGGCCGACCCGGTCACCTTCCTTCAGCGATAGGGTGATGTCGCGCAGCGCCTCGACCACCACGACATCGGACTGATTCCGCCCGATGGAGCCGCCGGCCTTACCCAGGAACGCCTTTTTCAGCGATCGTGATTTGGCGTCGAAAATCGGAAATTCCACCCACGCCTGATGGGTTTCGATACTAACGGTCATATCGCCCTTTACACCCAGTACGGGACGCGAGAACGGAATCGTTTCAGTGCCACGATCGCCGCGGCCCAGCCCACCACGGTGATGGCGCCGACCACCGCCCAGGAGAACCAGGACACCGGATCACCGATCAGCGGCGCGCGCACGATCTCCAGATAATGGTAGGTGGGCACCAATTCGACCAGGCGGGCACGTTCGGAGATCGCGTGTCCCTGCGACTTCAGCGACTTGGTGGTCCACATGACCGGCGTCAGCACGAACAGCATCAGCGTCGTACTGCTCAGAATCGGCGCGATATCGCGGTAGCGGGTGGCGAAGATGCCGAAAACGATCGACACCCATGCCGAATTCAGGAACACCAGCACGATCGCCGGGATCGCCAGCAGTACCGTCCAGCTCAAATGTTCCCAGACTCCGAAGCCCACCAACATGATCAGATAGATCACCATATTGTGGGCGAAGAACAGGAATTGCCGCCACACCAGCCGGTATATGTGCACGCTCAGCGCCGAGGGCAGCTGTTTGATCAGTCCCTCATTGGCGATGAACACATCCGAACCCTCGAGAATGCTGGCATTGATCACGTTCCACACGATCAGGCCGACGGTCACATAGGGCAGATAGGTCCACAGATCCTGATTCAAGATCGCCGCGTACAGCACGCCCATCGCGGCCGCCTGCACGCCGGTGGCGATGGTGATCCAGAACGGGCCGATCACCGATCGCCGATAACGCTGTTTGATGTCCTGCCAGCCCAGCTGTAACCACAATTCCCGCTGCGCGAAACCCTCGCGGAGATCTTTGAAGGCACGGCGGTACGTTTGCGAATCCGGCATCAGGGGCACCGATGCTTCGGCCGGACCGGTTTCGGTGGACACCGAATCGACTGGGGCTGCTGCTGGCACAGTGGACGACTGTAGCGCAGAGCCGCCGGCGAGGTTCCTGCCCGGCTCAGAGATACTGCCCGCCGCCGGTGGCCGTGCCGCTCTGACCGGACTCGCGCCCCATGTGCACGCCCGGAGGCAGGGCGTGACGCATCTGCTCGAGCTGCGCCCGCGCGGCCATCTGCTGGGCGAACAGCGCGGTCTGAATACCGTGGAAAAGCCCCTCCAACCAGCCCACCAATTGGGCCTGCGCGATGCGCAATTCGGCGTCCGAGGGCGCCGAATCCTCGCCGAAGGGCAGGGCCAGGCGATTCAATTCCTCGCGCAGTTCGGGCGAAAGCCCCTGCTCGAGTTCGTGAATGGAGGTGGTGTGGATCTCCTTGAGCCGATTACGGCTGGCTTCGTCGAGAGGTGCGGCGCGAACCTCTTCCAGCAACTGTTTGATCATGGTGCCGATGCGCATCACCTTGGCCGGCTGTTCGACCATATCGGCCAGCGATTCGCCGGCGTCCTTATCGGCTTCGTCGGTGCCGGTCTCGGCGTCGCCCACGACCTTTCCGGCGAACGGTGCCTCACCCTGGGGATTCGCGGGTATTACCAGCGGCTGTCCCTCGGGCCCGACCACCACGATGGATTCCGGTGCTCCGTCCGAATGTGTCATGCCCTCCATGATGTCTGCTCCCGGCCCGAAGTGCTAAGTGAACCGCGCATCGCCCCCTCGATTCGGGTGCCCGGCCGGGGTATGCGGCCCCGTTTCGGGCGGAAGTATTCTGTTGCGGTTCTACCCGCCTCTGGCAGTGGTCGGTTCGGTGAAAGCAGGTGGCCATGTCGCGTGAGATCGCATCGGATCGGCGAGCACTTCCGCCGACTTGCCCGCTGCGCTTAGAGTGGCCAGCATGACTTACGACGTCGCGAGGGTTCGGGGATTGATACCGTCCCTGGGCGACGGCTGGATACATCTGGACCCGCAGATGGGAATGCTGGTTCCGGATTCGGTATCGCGCTCTGTTTCAACGGGTTTTCGGACATCGGCCTTCTCCCATACCACTCGGCATTCCGCCGCCCGGCGCAGTAGCGCGATCCTGGACTCGGCCCGCGAGGCGGTCGCCGATCTGGTCGGCGGTGATCCGGCGGGCGTGGTGCTGGGCCCGGACCGCGCCGTCCTGCTGGCCTGGCTGGCCGAATCCCTGAGTTCGCGGCTCGGACTGGGCACCGGAATCGTGCTGTCCCGGCTGGACGATGAGGCCAACGTCGCGCCCTGGCTGCGCATCGCCAACCGCTACGGCGCGCACGTGCGCTGGGCGGAGGTGGAGATCGAGACCTGTGAGATGCCGGCGTGGCAGTTCGAGGAATTGATCGGCCCCACCGCGCGCCTGGTCGCGGTGACCGCCGCCTCTCCGATCGTCGGATCCGCGCCCGCGGTGCGGGTGGCCGCCGATCGAGTCCACGATGTGGGCGGTCTGCTGGTCGCGGACTGCTTCGGCGCGGCACCCTACGCCCTGATCGATATCGAGGAACTGAACGCCGACGTGGTCGCGGTATCGGCCCCGGCCTGGGGTGGTCCGCAGGTTGGTGCGCTGGTCTTCCGCGATCCGGCCTTCCTGGACCGGATTCCGTCGATGTCGCTGAACCCCTACGCCAAAGGCGTCGAGCGGCTCGAGGTCGGCGGTCATCAGTACGCGCTGCTGGCCGGCCTGACCACCTCCATCGACTATCTGGCGGGCCTGGACGAACAGGCCACCGGAACCCGCCGGGAACGGCTCGAGATCTCGATAACCTCGCTGCAGGACTATCACGATTCGCTGTTCGAACACCTGATGGATGTGCTCGACCACGTCCCGGATCTGACGGTGATCGGTCGCGCCTCCACCCGGATTCCCACGGTCAGTTTCACCGTCGCCGGGATGCAGGCGGACAAGATCGCCGCCGAACTCGCCGATCACCGCATCGGCACGGTCAGCGGTGTGCACGGCGGCAGCCGGTTGCTCGACGCGCTGGGCGTCAATGACGAGGGCGGGGCCGTCACCATTGGATTGGCGCCCTACACAACGAAATTCGAGATCGAGCAGCTCGGCCGGGTACTCAGTTCCCTGGACAGCTGAGCCCCGACCTGCCGCGCAACTGCTCAGGCGGTATCGAATTCAGACGGCGTCGAAATCTCGGACGGTGTTGAATCTCGGGCGGTGTTGAATCTCAGGCGGAGTCGATCCGCAACAGCACCTTGCCGACCGTCTCCGGGGAGTCCAGCAACTCGTGCGCCCGCGCCGCCTCGGTGACCGGTACCTCGGCGTGCACCACCGGTACGACTGCGCCGGAGGCGATCAGCGGCCACAGGTGCTGCCGGAGTTCGGCGATGATCTCGGCCTTACTCGACGGACCGGTCGCCGGGCGGCGGCGCAGATTCGTGGCGTGGATCGTCCCGCGCTTGCCCAATAGTTCGGGAATGATGAATTCGGCCTTTACACCGCCCTGCATTCCGATTATGCACAGCTGTCCGTCCTCGGCCAGGGCGCGCACATTGCGTACCAGATATGCGGCGCCCATATTGTCGAGAACAATATCGGCGCCGCCTCGTTCCCCGATGATCTCGACGAAATCCTGTTCCCGGTAATTGATTCCGATATCGGCACCGAGTTCCCGGCAGCGATCGAGTTTGTACTGTGAGCCCGCGGTGACCGCGACCCGCGCACCCCGCTCGCGGGCCACCTGAATGGCATGGGTCCCGATACCGCTGCCGCCGCCGTGGACCAGCAGCAACTGGCCCTCGTGTAATCCGGCCCGCATCACCAGATTGGACCAAACGGTGGCGGCGACCTCCGGAAGTGCCGCGCCCGACACCGTATTCACGTTCTCGGGTAGTGGCAGGACCTGGCCGGCCGGGACCACCACCCGCTGGGCATAGCCGCCGCCGGAGAGCAGGGCGGCCACTCGATCGCCGGGGCTCAGCCCGCTGACACCCGCGCCCACCGCGGCGACGATGCCCGAACATTCGAGGCCGAGAATATCGCTCGCGCCCGGCGGTGGCGGGTAATTACCTTTGCGTTGCAGCAGATCGGCGCGGTTGACTCCGGCCGCCACCACATCGATCGATATCTCGCCCGGGCCGGGTGCCGGCGGATCCGGAACCTGCGTCCAGCGGATCACCTCGGGCCCACCGAAACCATCCAATGTCACCGCGTACATGACTCGACTCTAGGCGGTGATTCCACCGAAACAGTGCGGCAGGGACACTTGCGCGGTTTCTGGTCAATAGAATAAGACGCATGGAAAAAGAACCGAGCGGTCACCCGGTTTATCCGCGGTGGCTGAGCTCGGCGCAGCAGCGGGCGTGGCGCGCCTTCATGGACGGTCATCAGCGCCTGATGGGCGAGCTCAACCGCCAGCTGCAGGCCGACTGCGATTTGAATCTGCCCGAATACCGCATCCTGGTGATGCTGTCGGAATCGTCGGATCGGTCGCTTCGCATGAGCGATCTCGCCGACGGTGTGCTGTCCTCGCGCAGCCGCCTCACCCATCAGATTCGCCGCATGGAGAGTCAGGGCATGGTCCGCCGCACCAGCTGCGAGGAGGACGGCCGCGGTGTGCGTGCACATCTGACCGAGGAGGGCATGCGCCGATTGCGTGCCGCGGCGCCCCGCCACGTGGCCGCGGTCCGCAGCAATTTCATCGATCTGGTGACTCCCGAAGAGCTCAGCGTCATCGCCGAGGCGTTCGAAAGAGTGAATTCCAGAACCGCGCCCAGCCAGGTCGGGGAGCCCTGGTCA
>JAFMQT010000631.1 GCA_017354515.1 Nocardia sp.
ACACCAGATCGGGGTGCGCTGCAGCACTGTCAGATGTTCGACCTCCGGGGCGATCGAGGGAATGATCTGCACCGCGGAGGCGCCGGTTCCGATGATCGCCACCCGCCGGCCGCGCAGATCCTGGGCGTGATCCCAGCGCGCGGTGTGCATCGTGATTCCCGAAAATGATTCCACCCCCGGAATATCGGGCAATTTCGGCCGGGTCAGCACACCGGTCGCGCCGATCACATAGCGTGCCCGCAATCGGGTGCCGTCCGCGGTGGTCAGTGTCCAGGCCGAGTCGTCCTCATCGAATTCGGCGGCGGATACGGTGGTGCCGAACCGAATTCGCGGCCGCAGGCCGTATTTGTCCACACAGTGTTCGGCATACTGTTTGAGCTCATGGCCGGGGGCGTACACCCGCGACCAGTGTGAGCTCTTCTCGAAGGAGAACTGATAGCTGAAGGACGGAATATCCACGGCGATACCGGGATAGGTATTCCAATGCCAGGTTCCGCCCACCCCGTCGGCATCGTCGACGATCAGGAAATCGTCGAATCCGGCCTCTTTCAAGGTGATCGCGGCCCCGATACCGGAAAATCCAGCGCCGACGATGATCACTTCGTGGTCGAGGGTCACAGCTCTTCCGTTCCCGCGGTGTGCGCGATGATGATGGTGTCGACCCGATGCTCGATCCCGTCGACGGTGCGTATTCCGCGCGGTGCCAGCCTGGCGATGGGCCAGGTCACCAACGTGCAGTCGGCGCGGCGCAGGGTGTGATAGTAGCGGTTGTGGCGGTGGATTCCGGTCGCCGATTCCGGTGTCAGCTGGCGGCGAACCCAGCTGTCGCGCACCTGGATTCGCAGATTCGCCCGCGCGGCGCACCGCAGCAGCGCCGAGGGCAGGAACTTCGCGACCGCCGGTACGGGGGACCGGGGCAGGATCCAGACCGGTTCGGTCTGGAAGACGGTGACTCGCCGCGCGGCGGCGACCACCGGGGGGAGCACCCGCGCGACGTCCGCCGCCCGGCCGATCACCGCGACCGCTCGCAGCCGCAGATTCCGCTGCCCGGACCAGTTCACGCAGTGGATCATCTCGCCTTCGAACGACTGCGCCCCGCGCAACTGCGCGCCGGTTGCGGAGGTCATGCCGCCACCGGTTCGAAGGTCAGTTCCCGGGACCAGGACGGTGGCCTGCCCAGCAGCCGGAGGGGCAGCCGGTCGATACCCACATTGAGCGCGTCGACCAGCAGCTGGACGGGCTGCATCCGGTCGACCGTCAGCCGCGCGTGAAATCGCACCACCTGGTACAGCGGAACCCGCCGGATATTCGGGCTGCGTTCACCCGCGGATTCGTAGCGCCGCACCGCCTTCCACAACTTCTCCTCGTCCAGGCCGAGTGCGGCGACATTGGCCGCCATCCGGGACAGCAGCGGTGCGTACACCAGTGTTCCGATCACGAAGGCCGGCCGCAGGACGAATCCTGCGGTTTCGATCGCCACCTGCCGCAGCGGTCCGGCCCCGAGCTGGTCGAGAACCTGGAATCCCACGGCCAGATGTCGCGATTCGTCACTGTTGATATGCCGGAACACCTCATGACACAGCGGATCGTGCACCTCGTCGAGCAGGAATTTGACCAGCGCGCCGTCCAGGGCGGTCTCGAGCGAGGGGATCACCGTCCCCAGCACGGCCATC
This sequence comes from Nocardia sp., assembly GCA_017354515.1. Lineage (GTDB taxonomy): Bacteria > Actinomycetota > Actinomycetes > Mycobacteriales > Mycobacteriaceae > Nocardia. Next base: position 1,674 of record JAFMQT010000631.1, read on the forward strand.
GAGACCTCGTCGCCGAAGCGGTCCAGCCATTCGATCACCAGGCGAATATTGTTGTTGGGCACCGGCATCTCGTTCTCGCCCAGCATGCCCCAACGCCGCATGAGCGCCAGCTCGGCATTGGCGTGCTTCTGCTCCTCGGCGTGAAAATGCCGGTATATCTCGCGCAGCGCACCCGGCGGGGCCTTGCGCGTCAACGCGGCGAAACCGCGGGCGCCGACCTGCTCGATCCACACCAGATCGGACATGAACGCGGCCAGCCGAGGCCGCTGCTCGTCGGTGATCCGATCGGCTCCGGGAGCGTCCCAGTCGATATCGGCCAGCGCCCATTGCCGATCCCGCACCGTCGCCAACATCTCCGGATATGCGAACGCCATTGTCCGACCTCCTCGCCGCGCGCCGCGGCATCGGTCGTCCAGCATCCGTCCTCGCGGTCGCCGATCTCGGCCGCAGCTGCCACCATTAGGCTCCCCGGTTGTCGGAATGTCAACCATTATGGGCTGCTACCAGCGCGAACTGATGGCTCAGGCGGGGATGCGGTAGGTGCGCAGCGCGTTGGTGCGGAAGATCTGCTCGAGTTCGGCGGCGCTGCCGCCGCGATCGGCGAGCACCTGAATCA
>JAFMQT010000632.1 GCA_017354515.1 Nocardia sp.
GTTCTTCCACCTCGGCGAGATGTGCCGCAGCCGCACCCCCAAGCGGACAGCCGCACCCTTTCCCGGGCTCAGACCCGGGCGACCAAGCCCGCCAGGTCATCGGCCAGCCGCCGGGCGCGCTCGGGATCGGTGGCCTCCACCATCACCCGGATGAGCTGCTCGGTTCCGCTCGCGCGCAACAGGACTCGACCGTTGTCACCGAGCTCTCGCCCGGCTTTGGCAACTGCCTCGTGAACTTCGGGCGCGGCCGCGACAGCAGCCTTGTCCGATACCGGAACGTTGATCAAGACCTGCGGCACCGCGGTCATGACATCGGCCAGATCGCGCAGGCTACGGCCGGTTTCGGCCATCCGCGCCATGAGTTTGAGGCCGGTCAGCACACCATCGCCGGTGGTCCCGTGCGCCGGCAGCACCACATGTCCGGACTGCTCACCACCGAGGCTGTAGCCACCTCTCCGCAACTCCTCGAGGACGTAGCGGTCCCCGACTGCCGTGGTGCGCACCGCGATTGCGTCCTCCCGCAGCGCGATGTGCAGTCCCAGATTGCTCATCACCGTGGTCACCAGGGTGTCCTGGACCAGCTCGCCGGCATCGCGCATCGCCTGCGCCAGGATCACCATGATGGCGTCGCCGTCCACCACCGCGCCGGTGGCGTCCACCGCCAGGCAGCGATCGGCGTCGCCGTCGTGTGCCAGGCCCAGATCGGCGCCGTATTCGACGACCGCCCGCGAGATCTTGTCCATATGGGTTGATCCGCAGTCGTCGTTGATGTTGAGCCCGTCCGGTTCGGCATTGATCGCCGTCACCCGCGCACCCGCGGCCCGATAGGCCGCCGGCCCCACATCGGAGGCGGCGCCGTGCGCGCAATCGACGACCACGTGCAGACCGGACAGATCGCGGCCGGTCGCCGCCACCAGATGGTCGACATATCGCTGATGGGTTCCGGCGACGCTGTAACTGCCCTCGACCTGGCCGTCGGCGCCGGACAGGCTCAGCACCCGCCCGATCGCCGCGCCGGTGGGACGCACGAAGGATCCGGCCTGCACCAGTTCCTCGATCCGATCCTCGACCTCGTCCTCGAGTTTGTGGCCGCCGGCGGCGAAGATCTTGATCCCGTTATCGGGCATCGCGTTGTGCGAGGCCGAGATCATCACGCCGAGGCAGGCATCGTGCACGCCGGTCAGATGGGCGACGGCCGGAGTGGGCAGCACCCCGACCGACAGCACATCCATCCCGGCCGCGGTCAATCCCGCGGTGACCGCCGAGACGAGCATTTCGCCGCTGGCCCGCGGATCGCGGCCCACCACGGCCAGCCCGCGGCCCGACCCGCGCCCCAGCACTTGTGCCGCGGCACTCGAAATATGCAGTGCCAGTTCAGGACTCAACGATTCGTTCGCGAGTCCGCGGACTCCATCGGTGCCGAAAAGACGGCCCATATCTCTCGCCCCTCGAATGTGATTGGCGGTGTGCGCACCGGCACACCGGATCAGCGCCCGGACACCCGGCCGGTACCGACCCTCCTGGAGAAACAGCACGAGAGCAGGGCCGCCACGGCGGATACCTGCTCTCGTACCGGGTGCGCGCACCCACCACCGCCCGGCACGGTGACGTACCGGACCGCGGGGCCGCACGCGATAGGGATCAGCGCTTCGAGTACTGCGGAGCCTTGCGGGCCTTCTTGAGACCGTACTTCTTACGCTCGGTGGCACGCGGGTCACGGGTCAGGAAGCCGGCCCGCTTCAGGGCGGGACGGTCCTCCGGGGTGACCTCGATCAGCGCGCGCGCGATGGCCAGGCGCAGCGCACCGGCCTGACCCGAGGGGCCGCCGCCGACCAGGCGGGCGTGCACGTCGAAAGCCTCGGTGCGCTCGACGGTGACCAGCGGGGACTTGACCAGCTGCTGGTGCACCTTGTTCGGGAAGTAGTCCTCGATGGTGCGGCCGTTGAGCACGAACTGCCCCGAGCCGGGGACCAGGCGAACCCGGACCACGGCCTCTTTGCGGCGGCCGACGGTCTGCACCGGACGGTCGATCACAACCGGGGCGAAGGCCTCGGGCTCGGACTCGGTGTACTCGGCCTCGTAGCCGGCACCCTCGTCGACAACCTCCGCGGGGGCTTGCGCGGCGTACTCTTCGTTGAATTCCTCAGGAGCGGTCACTGGGCCACCTGCTTGATCTCGTACGGAACGGGCTGCTGGGCCGCATGCGGATGATTCGGACCCGCATAGACCTTGAGTTTGCGCGCGATCTGGTTGCCCAGCTTGTTCTTGGGGATCATGCCCTTCACGGC
>JAFMQT010000057.1 GCA_017354515.1 Nocardia sp.
CCCGCCCCGCAGCTCCGGCGGCGGCGATCTCCTGCGCCGCCGCCTGCGCGGCATCGGCGGTGCGGGCGGTGACAACGACATTCGCCCCGGCCGCGGCCAGGGTGTGGGCGGTGGCCAGCCCGATACCCCGGGAGGCGCCGGTGACGATCGCGGTGCGTCCGCTCAGATCCGGATCGGCCATCTCAGGCCTCGCGATACTTGCGCAGTTCCTGCCGGGCGATGGTCCGTTTGTGGACCTCGTCGGGCCCGTCGGCCAAGCGCAGGGTGCGCAGATGCGCCCAGGCCATGGCCAGCGGGAAGTCATCGGTCACGCCCGCGGCGCCGTGTACCTGAACGGCCCGGTCGACCACCTCGAGCGCGATCTCAGGGGCGGCGACCTTGATCGCGGCGATTTCGGTGCGGGCCTCCTTGTTGCCGACCGTGTCCATCAGATGTGCGGTTTTCAGCGTCAGCAACCGGACCATCTCGATCTTGATCCGTGCCTCGGCGATCCAGTCCTGGATATTGGCGTTCACGCTGATGGGCTTGCCGAAGGTGGTGCGGGCGTTCGCGCGCCGGCACAGCAGTTCCAATGCGCGCTCGGCCATTCCGATGGCGCGCATACAGTGGTGGATGCGGCCGGGGCCCAGCCGGGCCTGGCTGATCGCGAAGCCCTCACCCTCGCCTTTCAGCACATCGACGACCGGGACCCGCACATTCTCGAAATCGATCTCGGCATGGCCTTCACGGTCCTGGTAGCCGTAGACGGGTAGTCCCCGCAGGATGGTGATGCCCGGGGCATCGATCGGCACGACCATCATCGACTGCTGGCGATGCGGCGCGGCCTGCGGATCGGTCTTGCCCATCACGATCAGTACCGTGCAATTCGGGTGCAAGGCGTTGGAGGCGAACCATTTGCGGCCGTTGAGGACGTATTCGTCACCGTCGCGGACCATGGACAATTCGACATTGGTGGCATCGGAGCTGGCGACCGCTGGTTCGGTCATCGCGAAGGCCGAACGAATCGTGCCCTCCAGCAACGGTTTCAGATACTTTTCCTTGTGTTCATCACTGCCGAACAGTGTGAACACCTCCATATTTCCGGTATCGGGGGCGTTGCAGTTGCACGCCTCCGGCGCCAGATGGCTGCGGCCCATGATTTCGGCCAGCGGAGCGTATTCGAGATTGGTCAGGCCCGGACCCCATTCCGGATGGGGGTGGAACAGATTCCACAAACCGCGCTGCTTGGCCTCGGCCTTGAGTTCCTCGAGGATCGGCGGGTGGAAATGCGGATTCCCCGACTCGCGCATCTGCTGTTCGTATACGGCCTCGGCCGGATAGATGTGCGAATCCATGAATTCCTGCAGCCGGCCGCGATACTGCTCGGCCCGCTCGGATATATCGAACATCGACATGTGTTCTCCTGACCGTGGGGGAAACCGGTTCGGGAGCGGACCGATTCGGGTTCGCCCCCGCAGCCAGTTATAACCCACCGGCCGCTGGCGGCGCCGTCGTCACCGGTTGCGCGCGATCACCATCTGCGCGAGGGTCCGCAGATCTTCGCAGTCGGCGGTGGCGGGCAGGCTGGTCAGCGCCGCGCGCAGCGCCCGGTCCGCGCGCTGCTGAGTGTGTTCGCGCCCGCCGGCGGCCGTGACGAGTTCGGCGGCGTATTCGGCGTCCAGCCGGGACATGGGGGAGGGGTGGCGGTAGATCGCCGCCAGTTCGTCACCGGCCGCGGTGCCGGAGGCGATCGCGCTGACCACCGGGAACGAGCGTTTGCGGGCCAGCAGATCGCTGAGGCCGGGTTTTCCCGTCACCATCGGGTCGCCCCAGATATCGATGGCGTCGTCGACCAGCTGGAATGCCAGGCCGAGATTGCGGCCGAAGGTGTTCATCGCGGCCACTGTCCGCGAATCCGCCCCACCGCACAGCGCGCCCAGCGCACACGAACATCCCAGCAGCACAGCGGTTTTCCCGACCGCCATCTCGAGATAGTCCTCGACGGTGACATCGGCGCGGCGCGGAAAATCGCAATCCTGATACTGGCCGTGACACAGTGCCGCGGTGGTGCGGGCGAGGCGGATCACCGCCGGACCGCACGCGGCCTCGGGCACTCCGCCATCGGAGACGACGGCGAAAGCCAACGCCTGCAACGCATCTCCGAGTAGCGTGGCGTTGATATCGCCCCAGATCCGCCACACCGTGGGGCGGCCGTGCCGAACAGTGTCGGCGTCCATCAGATCGTCGTGGACGAGCGAGAAATTGTGCAGCAGCTCCACCGCCGCCCCGGCGTGTACCGCATCGACCGGTTCGCCGCCGAACGCCGCGGCCGACGCCAGCGTCAGGGCCGGGCGTAAACCCTTGCCGTGCGGGCCGTTTCGCAGCAGATTGCCCTCGGCGTCGCACCAGCCGAAGTGATATTCGGCCATCCGGTCCAACGGATGACCCAGGGTGGCCACGGCCGTGCGCAGCACCGGGATGATCGTCGCTCGCGCGTCTGCCATCAATTCGGCGGCCGACCGGGAGCCCGGAACCTCGGCCCGAGCTCGCCGCGCGGCTCGTTCCGGTCTCGAAAGTCGTTTCCCTGCACCATATGTGATGGGCTTGGATGCTCGCATATCTCGTCCCCGCTCGCTCGAACCCGGTCGCCGCCTCGTTGCGCCCTCCTGGCGACCGCGTGCAGTATCCATCCTGGCACCGGATCGGCTCCGATGGCCCGCCGGGGCGTCACGGTTGGACAACAACCAGGTTGACGCGACAACTATCAGGGGTATGGCGGGTCCATCGGGTGGCGCAGCGGCGCCCGGGGCGGTGCCGGGCGAGCGGTTATCAGGTTGCCCACGTAGTCTTTCGCTGCGGCGTGGCGTCGGATTTCGGGGTTTCGACGGGCCGCCATGTGGTCAGGGTGCGAACGGAGGCGATGAAGACGTGCGCGGGCGTCGAGCTCAACTGATGATGTCGGGTGTTCTGACAGCGATCGTGATGCTGGTAGGGGGGTGCGGAAGCTCCGGGGGTGGTACCTCGTCCACCCTGGCCTCGAATGTGCCCAAATTCGACGCGCCGGCCACCATCGACGTTCCCGCCTCGCAGGGGCAGCTGAACCCCGCGGCGCCGATCGTGGTCAATTCCGCGGACGGTTTGTTGTCCGCGGTGACCGTCAGCGCGCCGGGTGGCAAGACCATCGGCGGGCAGTTCTCCGCCGACCACCACAGCTGGACCTCGAAGGATCCGCTGGAATTCGGTAGCAACTACCGGGTCGACGCGCAGTCGGTGAACCTGGCGCAGGTCGCCACCGACAAAACCTTCAACGTCACCACCATCGATGCCGGCCACAAGGCGTACGCGAACGTGGTCCCGGCGCCGGACGTGGTCGCGAGCACCGGTATCGGTGTCGGGCAGCCGATGGTCTTCCAGTTCACCCAGCCGGTGGAGAACAAGGCCGAGGTGCAAAAGCACCTGAAGGTCACCGTCAATCCGCCGCAACCGGGCGCCTGGTACTGGACCGATGACAAGAACGTCCACTATCGGGCCGCGCAGTACTGGCAACCCAACACCAAGATCCACATCGAGGCCGATGTGTTCGGTGTCGATTTCGGTAAGGGCGTCTTCGGCGCGGAGAACAACAGCGCCGACTACACCGTGCACGATTCCTGGATCGCCAAGGCCGACGGCGCCGCGGAAACGCTCACCGTGTTCCACAACGGCGCACAGGTCAATCAGATGGCGATGAGTCTGGGCTCGCCCGGGCACCCCTCGCATCTGGGCGCGCACGTCATCTCCGACAAGGAGCCCTCGATCATCATGGACTCCTGCAGTTACGGGGTCTGCGCCGGCCAACCCGGCTACTACCGCGAGAAGGTCGACCTGGACCTGCGCATCTCCAACGACGGCGAATTCGTTCACTCGGCGCCGTGGTCGGTCGGGCAGCAGGGATCGAGCAACGTCTCACACGGGTGTGTGAACCTCTCGCCCGGAAACGCGCAGTGGATGTTCGACCACTTCAACATCGGCGACGTCGTCGAGATCACCAACTCCGGCGGCCCGGAACTGCCGGTGTGGGACCTCTACGGCGACTGGGCGGTGCCGTGGAATGTGTGGCAGGCCGGTAACGCCAACAGCTGACCGGCGCCGACAGGGGACTTCGCCGTCATGGATGACACTGCCCACCAAAGGATCATCGAGGACCTTCCGGCGGACTGGCAGCCGCCGGAAGGCCTGATTCCCGCGGCGGCCGCGAACGCCGGCGGGTCGGTATTCGACATCGATTCCGACTGGGTCGACGACCCCAACGGTTATGTGCCGCCCGGGGCCATCGAAGGGTTGTATCCGGTGGGCCGGGACGGCCGCCTGATCGGTCAGTACTACCGCAATCCCGACCACAGCCCGCCCCGGGACGACTTCCGGATGCTGCACGCCAAGGAGTTCGTCTCACTCGCGCTGCTGGGCGACGATCCCGATACCGCGGTCCGCGATGAGCTGCTCGGCGCGGTCACCGCCCAGGTCGAGGGCGCCGAGGCGGAGTGGATCTGGGTCGCCGACAAACCCGTCGAACAGATCGCGGGCACACCCACCGACGGGGGCGCGATGAAGGTGACGCGGGCCGCGCTCGCTGTCCCGGTCGCCCTGTCGGTGCGCACCGCCGGCCGGCCCCGCCAGATTCTGGCCGGCACCTTGACCATCGTCTGGGCCGGTGTCGCCGGCCCACGCCGCCGGCATCGGGTGTGGCTGGATCTGTGGAAGACCCTCGATTGGGCCGTGCAGCGATTCCGGGACCGCATCTTCGAGCTCGAGTAACCCGCCCGCCGGTTCCCGCACCCTGCCCAACAGGATGTTTGCTGGATCGTCGCGACAAGTCACGGATTTGACGGCAGGATGGCGGTATGCGCGCCCTGATACAAATTCGCCCTTCGGCCGATCTGTTTGCCGCAGTAGCCGATCCGTCCGTAACAGTCGCCCCCTCCGAGGTGGCCGGGGACCTGCCCGGTTTCGAATTGGATTCGGGTTTCGACCCTTTCTCGATTCCACACCCAACCGATTCGCTCGTCGTGATCCGTGGTGAGGTCGGCGATGACGACCTCGACAACACCCTGTCTCAACTGTCCGGTATCAGCTCCGAACATCGCAGTGTGGCAGGCGTTTTCGCCGACCCGCGGATCGAATCCACCATCACCTGCGGGGACACGCCCGCCGTCGGCACCGGCCAGGATGTCCAAAAGCTGTTCCGCACCGATGAACTCGCCGCCGCCGGCATGGACGGGCACGGTGTCGCCCTGGCAATCGTGGACACCGGCATCAATGTCGCCAAAGTCCAGCAGGTGCACGGCGGTCAGGTCAACATCGATACCCAGCGCAGCTGGAATCCGCCGGGGGTGACCGGCACCGCCGGACAGTTCCCCGTCGCCCACGGATCGATGTGCGCCTACGACGCCCTGTTGTCCGCACCCCAGGCCGCCCTGCTGGATCTGCCTGTACTGCAAAGCAAAAAGCAGGGGCAGACCCAGATGGACGGTCTGCTCTCGGATGCGCTCGCCGCCTACAACCACCTGCGCACCGTGCTCACCGATCAGCCCGAGGCAACCCGTTCGCTGGTGGTCACCAACAGCTGGGGCGCGTTCTCCCCGGACTGGGACTTCCCGGTCGGGCAGCCCGGGAATTACTCGGACAATCCGAACCATCCGTTCAATGTGATCGTCGGGTCGCTCGAGCAGGCCGGCGCCGACATCCTGTTCGCCGCCGGCAACTGTGGCCGCGATTGCCCCGATTCGCGCTGCGCCTACAAGGACCATCCGATCGGTGGCGCGAACTCCCATCCCAGCGTGCTCACCATCGGCGGTGTCGACACCAAGGGCCAGCGCGTCGGGTATTCCTCGCAGGGCCCGGGCCGGCTGTCGGACAAGAAGCCCGATGTGTGCTCCTACACGCATTTCCTGGGCTCGACCGTCTTCGGCGCGAATGATCCCGACACCGGTACCTCGGCGGCCTGCCCGGTCGCGGCCGGTCTGGTGACGGCGATCCGCGCGGTGCACCCGGCGAGCAAACTGTCCCCGGCGCAGCTGCGATCGCTGCTGCAGAGCACCGCCGCCGCACAACCCGGTGGGTTCAACTACGACTACGGTTACGGCACTCTGGATACCGGCAAGATCCTGGCCGAGTTGCAGAAGAACGCCGCTACCCGCGCGTAACGTGTCGGTATGCCGCTGCTGACCATCCGACTCAGGGCCGCCGCCACGATGGCGGCGGCCCTGACCGAACTGCGCCTGACCGAGGACGAGGTCGACCTGGAATACGGCCTCATCGCGGTGGACCCCGACCAGGACCTGTACGCCCTGCGCGTGAACGAGTCGGCCGCGGCCAAGGTCGCCTCGGATGCCTCCAGCGCCGCGGAGGTATTCGCCGATCCCCGGATCACGACAGCCACCGAGCCCACGCCGCCGGATCAGCGTCCCGGCACCGAAGGCTGACGGCTCCCCACACACGTTGAGCTCATCGCATTCGCATCGGGAGGAGAGCATCATCGGCAGGGTCGACAGCGTGCCCGATTCCGACCGTCGTCGCGGCGGCGAGACATCCGTGAATCGATTGGCGGTCTGGCTGCGCCGATTGCGCTGGCCCGTGGTGGTCGTCTGGCTGTTGCTGATCGTGGTGCTGTATCCGCTGGCGGGAACCCTCGCCGACGCGACCAACAACACCGCCTCGGCGTATCTGCCGGCCGGTGCGCAGTCGACCAAGGTGGCCGATCTGGCGACAGCCGGCACCACCGGCCAGACCGCGGAATCGGACCCGGCGATCATCGTGTTCTCCCGCGAGGGGAGTCTGCGGCCGGCCGATCAGTCGGTAGCGACCGCCGCTCACGACGCGGTGAGCAAACTCGTGAACACGCACGGCATAACGCAACCGGGCACGGTCACCACCTCGCAGGATGGTCAGGCGCTGATGTTCGAGGTCGACGTCTCCTCGACGGCGGCGACCGCTGGCACCGTGGACCAGCAGGCCGTCGAAGCGATCCGGGCCGCGGTGAATTCCGCCGTCGGCGATTCCGGGTTGCGGGCCGATATCACCGGCGCCGCGGGCCAGACCGCCGACAGCGACGCCAGCAGTCAGCAGGACCACCTGCTGGTGACCGCAGCGGTGATCGTGGTCGTCATTTTGCTGCTGGTCTATCGCAGCCCGATCCTGTGGCTGCTGCCGCTGATCGGCGCGGGCGGTGCGATCACCGTGACGAAGGCGTCGGTGCATATGCTCGCCAACGGTGCGGGGCTGACGGTGAGTTCGCTGTCCTCGTCGATCATGACGGTCCTGATCTTCGGCGCCGCAACCGATTACGCGCTGCTGCTGATTCACCGCTACAGCGACGAGTTGCGCCGTCACGAACGCCCCGAGGAGGCGATGGCGGTCACGATGCGCCGGACGCTGCCCACGCTCATCGCCTCGGCCGCGACCGTGACCTGCGCGATGCTGTGCCTGCTGGCCTCGCAGTCAGCGTCGCTGCGCGGGTTGGGGCCGATCGGCGCGATCTCGATCGTGGTGGCGCTGCTCGCGCAGATCACGCTGCTACCGGCGTTGTTGCTGGTCGTGGGGCGGGTCGGGTTCTGGCCGCGTACCCCCCGCTACGGCGTGCCGGGCCGGGCCGCGTCACGATTCTGGTCCTGGATCGGCCGTCGTGTGGCCGTGCGTCCCGCGTTGACCGCGGCCATCGTGGTGGTGTTGCTGGGGGGTGGGTGTGCGGGACTGGCGGCGTTGCGGATCGATGACGATCCCGTCTCGAATATCCCCGGCAATCCGAGCAGTGTGGTGGGTCAGCGGGTTCTCGAATCCCATTTCGGCTCAGGTGATCTGGCGCCGCTAACGGTTCTCGTTCCCCCGGAGCAGCCGGGCGCGGCCGGGGCCGCGCTGCGGGGGTTCACCGGAATCGATGCGGTGACACCGGGCCCGGCCGTTTCCGGGTATGCCGGGTATTCGGCCAACCTGACCCTCCCCCCGTTCGGCTCTCAGGCCGCCGCCGTGATCAGCGATCTGAGATCGCGGCTGGCCACGGCGGCGCCGGGCGCCCTGGTCGGCGGCGCACCCGCCATCGTCGCCGATACCGCCCAGACCGCCCACCACGACAATCTGCTCATCATGCCGCTGGTGCTGGTAGTGATCCTGGTGATCATCGCTCTGCTGTTGCGGGCCGTCGTGGCGCCGGTCGTTCTGGTCGCCACCACCGCCCTCAGTTTCGCGGCGGCGTTCGGACTGTCAACCCTGTTGTGGCACTACGTCTTCGGATTCAGCGGCATGACGTCGGTGCTCCCACTGTACGTGTTCATATTCCTGGTCGCGCTCGGTGTGGACTACAACATCTTCCTCGCCGACCGGATCCGGGAGGAATCACGCACGCACGGCGTGCACGAGGGCACCCTGCGCGGGCTCAGCCTCACCGGAGGTGTGATCACCGCCGCCGGAATCGTCCTGGCCGGAACCTTCGCGGCCCTCGCCCAGATCCGGCAGGTCCAGTTGATCGAGGTCGGCACCACGGTCGCGCTCGGCGTCCTGCTGGACACTCTGCTGGTGCGCACCGTGCTGGTGCCGGCCACCTTCCTATCGCTGGGTGAGCGGATCTGGTGGCCGAGTAAGCAGCGCGCCGCACCCGCCGCCGCATCGGTCGGATCCGATGAATGATCACCTCCCGTCGAGGTTTGCCCGGCCGAGCGCCCCCCGCATCCTGGTGCTCGACCCGATTCCCGGATACGCGGGCCTGGACGAACTCGAGGAGCTCACCCGCCTCGGGCTGACACCTACGGTGAATACCCGGCGGGTCGCCGATGCGGAACTTCGTGCCGCGCTGCGTATTCGATGGGACTGTATCGATATCGACGCCTTCGACGCGCACTCGCTGGGTGCGGTCGTCGAGCGTGCCGAGGGGTTCGACGCCCTGAAATGCCGCGCCGGCATCCCGCTGACCCGCCCACTGCTGCGCCGGATCAGTGACCGGAGTTTGCGCCAGCCACTGCGACTGATCGCGAAAGCCGCCTCGGGGACCGACAGCATCGACCTGCGAGCCGCGCAAGAGTTCGGTGTGACAGTCGTTTCCACACCGGGTGCCAACGCACATGCGGTCGCGGAGCTGACGATCGGCCTGATGCTGGAAGCCCTGCGCCGGATCAGGCACCGTGACCTGGCCCTGCGCTCACACGACTGGACCGCCGCCGTCGCCGCGATCCCAGCCCGAAGCCTTGCCCAATCGCAGGTCGGCTTGATCGGAACCGGTGCCACCGCCCGGAAAGTCGCGACCCTGCTCGCGGCCTTCGGAACCGAGGTACTCGTTCACGGTTCCCCGCGCTTCACCGCCGAACGCGCCGCCGGATGGCCGGCCCGCCGCGTCGCGTCCCTCACCGAACTGCTCGCCGGATGCGACATCATCTCCGTGCACGTGCCCTCGACACCCGAGACGACCGGACTGATCGGCCCGGCCGAACTGCGGTGCGTCAAACCCGGCGCAATCCTGATCAACACCTCGCGCGCTGATATCGTTCCGGAGCAGGCGATCGATGCGGCCCTGCGCAATCCCGAATGTGGTCTCAGCTACGCCGCTGTCGACGTATTCCATTCGGAGGGACCGGGTTTCGATTCCAGCCTGACCGCCAACCCGGCCACCACACTGAGTCCGCACGTGGCGGGAATGACCTGGGATGCGATGACCACCGCATCGCACCGACTGCTCGAGCAGATCGCACACTTCTATCGCGCCGACGTTCCGCGGCCGGGAAGAGACCGGACATGATCGAGATCATCGATACCCGTGCGTCGCGGGTGCTGATCGGAGCCGGCGCCCGTGCCCGCGTTCCCGGCGAACTGGCCGACCGCGCGATATTCCTGATCGCCACCGGGTCGGCCCGATCAGCGGCCGATGCACTCGCGGCCGACAGCGCGGTCGCGGGCCGATTCGACCATCCGGTCGTGCACACGCCGGTGGCCGTCACCGAGGAGGCGTTGTCGGTACTCTGCGACGAGGTGGAGGTGCTGGTCGCCGTCGGTGGCGGCTCGGCCATCGGGCTGTCCAAGGCGCTGTCGGCGCGCACGGGGCTGCCGCAGGTGGTCGTGCCGACCACCTATGCCGGTTCGGAGATGACGCCGGTGCTGGGGGAGACCGACGGCGGAACGAAGACCACCCGCCGCGACCCGGCGCTGATTCCGGGCACCGTCGTCTACGACCCCGAACTGACCGTCTCCATGCCGGCCGGACTGACCCTCACCTCCGCCCTCAACGCCCTCGCGCATTCGGTGGAGGCACTGTGGGCCCCGAACGCGACGATCCTGTCCGACGCCTACGCGACCGAATCGGCGGCCGCGCTCGTCGACGGTTTGCCCGCCGTCCTCGACGACCTCGCCGACATCGACGCCCGGGCCAGGGTGCAACAGGGTGCGTGGCTGGCGGGAATGTGCCTGGCGCACGCGCGGATGGGACTTCATCATCAACTCGCCCACGTCCTCGGCGGGATCTACGATCTGCCGCACGCCGAACTGCACGCGATGTTGCTGGCTCACGTGATGCGCTTTGATCTTCCCTCCGTCCCGAAGGTGTTGCGGCGCCTGGCGCGGGTGATGGGCGGTGATCCGGCCACGGTCGTCGCGGACCTGGCCGCCGCCTATGACGGCCCGACGCGGCTGCGTGAGCTGGGGGTTCCGCGGGCAGGGCTCGCCGATGTCGCCGATCGTGTGCTGACGGCCCCGTATCCCAATCCGCGGGAGCTGGAACGGCAGGCGCTGATCGAGTTGCTCGACGCTGCCTGGTGATCCTGCTCAGCGATGGATTTGTGCGATGTGGCAGGCTGTGGTTCTGTCGTGAACTCGGCGCCGCGAATTCCTACCGCGGGCGCCCGATGTTTTTCCCATTGGAGGAGTGAGTTGGTGGAAGCGACGACCGGCGCGGCTGAGCTGGTAGGACAGGGCTACAGCCTCGGCGACTACTACGAGGTCGGACGCGAGAAGGTCCGAGAATACGCGCGCGCTGTCCAGGACTTCCACCCCGCGCACTGGGACGACGCCGCGGCCGCGAAACTCGGATATACCGGCCTGGTCGCGCCGACGACGTTCGTCTCGACGCCCGCGATGCTGTGTAACCGTCGGCTGTTCGAGACCGTGATCGCCGATGTCACCGGTTACAACATGTATGTGCAGACCGATCAGGTCTTCGAGATGTACAAGCCGGTCGTGGCCGGCGACCAGCTGCACACCGATGTCGAGGTGACGCAGGTGCGGACCATCGCCGGTAAGGATCTGATCACCGCCACCAACCACTTCTACGACCAGTCCGGTGAGGTGGCGCAGATCATGCGCACCACCGTGGTCGGTGTCAGCGCGGAGGACGGCATCGATGCCGACGTCACCGGTCTGGCCGCGGGGGTGGTCATGCATGGCGTGAACGCCGAGCGCAACGACAACGACCGCGAGGTCCACACGATGTCGCACGACTACAAGGTCTCCGACGTCTCGCGCACCCGGGCACCGCAGACCGCGATGAAGTTCGAGCAGCTCTCGGTCGGTGATGAACTCCCGGCCCGCACCGCCCAGCTGACCCGCGGCGATCTGGTCAACTACGCCGGTGTCTCCGGTGATGCCAACCCGATTCACTGGCACGACAAGAGCGCGTCGCTGGCGGGCCTGCCCGATGTGATCGCCCACGGCATGCTGACCATGGGCCTGGGCGCGGGTTTCGTGACCGATTGGCTCGGCGATCCGGGCGCGATGCTGCGCTACAGCGTGCGGCTGTCGAACTACACGATCGTGGAGTCCAATGCCGCAAGCAGTATCGAATTCACCGGCCGCATCAAGTCTTTGGACGCGGAGAACCGTACCGCGACGGTGATGATCATCGCCAAATCGGGCGGTCGCAAGGTCTTCGGACTGGCCACCGCCGAGGTGCGGCTGGGGTAGTTCCCGATGACGATGCTGGGCCGGACAGTGTTCCGGCCCAGCATTTTTCGGATCACCCGACAACCGCGCCGGAACTGCGTCGGTGCAGGATCAATACCGCCGCGGCGCCGGCGAGACTGATCGCTCCGGTCAGCACGGTGACCACATTCCAGCCGGACAGTTGCGCGGCGATGTCGTGGTGCGGGGCGGAGGCGAGCACCCCGACGACGGTGACACCGACGGAGGATCCGATATAGCGGGTGGTGTTGTTCATCCCGACCCCCACCGCGGCCCGCTCCGGCGGAACCGTCGCGATCGCCTGCCGCCCGAGCCCGGCGTTGAGGATTCCGCCGCCGATTCCCGCCACGACCAGCCCGGGGATCAACCTGGTGAAACTCGACCCCGCGCTCAGATGTGTCATCAACAGCAGCCCGATGCCGGTTCCGGCCAACCCGATCACCAGTTGCAGCGTCCCGCTGATCCGCACGGTGAGCCCGCGGCTGAGAACGGCGGCGACGGCGCTGGTGCCCGACCACAGTGCCAGCAGCGCACCCGCCCCGAAGGTGCTCATCGCCAATGTCGTGACCAGGAAGGTGCAGGCGAAGGACATCAGCGCGATGACGCCGATTCCGGTGACCGCCGCGGCCCCGGTGGCGGCGACGAAGTCCGGGCGGCGGAACAGGGTCAGGTCCATCATGGGCGCCGCGATCGTCAGCTGGCTCGCGATGAATACCCCCAGCGCGATCACGGACGCGACGGCACACGCCACGGCGACAGCGGAACTGCCTCCGCGTGATTCGACCAATGCGACGAGGAGGCCGGCTACCGCGATGGTCATCGTGGTAGCGCCGAACAGGTCCATCCGCCGTCCGGGAACAACCGCGGTTTCTGGGAAGCAGCGTCGCGCAGCCAGCCCCACCCCGGCGGATATCAGCGCCAGCAGCCAGTACGCGGCCCGCCACAGATGGGCGAGGTCGAGCAGACCCGTCAGCAAGGGGCCCAGTGCGATTCCCAGTCCCATCGCCGCACCCCACCAGCTGGCGGTGAGAGACCGCGCCCGCAGATCGCCGCGCACCGCGGCGACGAGCCCCAGCCCGGTGGCGATGAGCCCGGCCGCGCCGAGCCCCTCGATGAGCCGTCCGGCGATGAATTGTGTTGCGGTCGTGCTGGTCGCGCAGACGATCGATCCGCCGACGAAGATCACCGCGCCGATTTCGAATACCCTGCGCCGCCCCGACTGGTCGGCGAGCGCACCGGCGGTCAGCAAGCTGACCGCCAGACCGGTGCTCATCGAACTGAGAATCCACATCGTGGCCCCGGGGCCGGCCGCCAGGGCGGCGGAGATGGTCGGCGCGTTACCGAGCGGACCCGAATAGGCCAGCATCGACAGGAAGGTACTCAGCGCCGTCAGTACCAGGGCGGGTGCGAAGGCCCGTGATGCTCCGGTCGTCGGCGATTCCACCTCGCCGATAGTTGGTCTGTTCACCGAACCATCATGGCATGCGAGCGGTCTGGTGAACAGACCTAATTCGGCGATACCATCATTGGGTGGCACTGGGAACCGGGTATGACCAGCAGGGGTGCTATCTGGCGCGCGCTCTGGAAGTGGTCGGCGAACGCTGGACCCTGCTGATCCTGCGCGACTGCTTCTACGGGGTGCGCCGCTTCACCGACCTGCGCGACCATCTCGACATCTCGCGCGCCGTCCTCACCGACCGGCTCGAGACACTGCTCGGGGCAGGTGTCCTGAGTAAGTCCGAGACCGGTGGCCATCCGGAGTATCTGCTGACCGAGGCCGGTAGGGCGCTGTGGCCGACGATCTTCGCCCTCTCCAAGTGGGGCGAGCAGTACACCACCGGCTCCCATCCTGCGCGCGTGTTCAGCCACGCCGAATGCGGTTCGGAGATCGACGAATTCGGCTATTGTCACAGCTGCGGCCGCATCCCGCCGCCGGATGAACTCATCGTCCGGCCGGGCGAGGGCATCAACCCGCTGCGCCGAACCGACCGCGTCGCCCTCGCCCTCGAACACCCGCACCGGCTGCTGACACCGATCGCGTGAATACGGCCGCCCTCAGTGGCCGAGATCGGCGAGGATCTTCTCGCTCTCGGACCACAGGCGGGCCGCCGCGGCGTCATCTCGGGCCGCGTCGGAGGGTTGCTCCTCGGCCCGGCGGTAGAAGTACCGGCCCGGGGTGTGAGCGGCCTCGGCGGCGGTCGCCAACCACAGCAGCGTATCGGCGGGCTCATCGGGGGAGACGGTATCGGCGGCGGCCATATGTGCCCGCATCTGCACATCGCCGTCCTGGCCGAAGCGGGTGTCGACGATGCCGGGATGCATTGCCTGCGCGACGATTCCACGGCCGGCGACCCGGCGGGCGAGTTCCCGGGTGAACAGAATATTGGCGAGTTTGGCCTGGCAGTACGCACCGGCCGGCCGGAACGATGCCACGCTCTGCAGGTCGTCCCAGTTCAGCCCCTGGGTGACGCGGTGGGCGGAGGAGGAGACCGCCAGCACCCGTACCGTCCCGGGCGGCCGGGTCGCGGCGGTGGCGGTGAGTAGGGGTAACAGCTCCCTGGTCAGCAGGAACGGGGCGAGGTGGTTGGCGGCGAAGGTCGCTTCGGTGCCCTCGTCGGTGATGATCAGCCGGTCGCGGACCCCGCCGGCATTGTTGATCAGGACATCGAGCCGGTCGGTGTGCTCGCGAATCTGCTCGGCGATTCCGCGCACCTGTGCCATGGATGTGAAATCCGCACGCAGCATGGTGATTTCGCCGCCTTCGCGCGCGGCCGCGCCGATCGCCTCGACCGCTTCGGCGCTGCGCCGGGGATCGCGGCCGACGCCGATGACCCGCCAGCCCAGACCTACCAGTCCGATCGCGGTCGCCCGGCCGATCCCAGAACTGGAACCGGTGACCACCGCGACCGGACGCGCCGAATTCTCGTTCACCACTGCCTCTTTCGCTCTTACCTATCGTGGCCGCAGACCGTCGAGCAGTAAGCCGACGGTGTAGCGCACCTTCTTGTCCAACTCCCGCTCGCTGGGCATGGTCC
>JAFMQT010000633.1 GCA_017354515.1 Nocardia sp.
ACGGGCGAACATCCGGGCGCGGGTGAGCGCCAGCGCACTGATCGGCCCGCCGAAGCCCGGCCCGATGCGGTGGCGCCGGCCGCGGCTACGGTTCCCAGTGCGGTCGCGCCGATGTCGCCGGTGGCCACGCCGGAACCGGTCGCGGGAACGGTAGCCGCCGCAGCGACCTCGGCGCCCGAGGTGCCGGTCGTGGCACCGGCCACCGTGAATTCAACTGTGGCCCAGCCGAAGCCGGCCGCATCCGAGGCGGCGGGCGGGGCGCCGTACGCGCCGCGGCCGGTCGCTTCGGGTTCCGGAAGGGTGCCGGTCGGTGTGAATCCCGCCGGTGTGAGTGCTGCCGCCGGCGGCGCCGCGTCGACCACCGCTGCCTCGTCCGATTCCGGCTCGGACTCCCGCGGTGGTGCTTCCGATAAGCACGATTCGGCCGAGCACGATTCCGATCGGCACGACGACCAGAATCAGGGCCACAACGGCACCGACGCGATTACCGGTATGGGTGCCGGAATGATGGGCGGTCTGGCCGGCGGCGTTTTCGTGGCCGGCGATACCGCCCGCAGCTCCTCGATGCCGATGCCGCCCAAGCCGGTACGCGAGGACGAGGACGAGTACGACGGCGAGGAGTACTACGACGAGGACGATCTGCGCGAGGAGGACGAGGAGCCGACCTTCCTGGAACCGGCCGAACCGGCGACCGCACTGGTTGGGCAGCTGGAACCCACCACGCCGCCGGTCCTGGGCGAATGGCCCGAAGGTGACTGACCCCCGCGCCACGGGTCGGGCCGAGGTGGTCCCGGTCCGGTGAAGTGGACACTGACTCCGGACCAGTTCGCGATGGCCTGGGAGCGTATCGATGGCGATCGCATTCCGTATCCGCTGGCGGTGCGGCTGTCGGCCCGCGACAGCGACGAACGCACCGCACAACTGCCGGATCTGGCGCAATGGTGTGCGCGCACACTCGATCCCGATTTGGAGGCGGCGCTGCGGGTGCTCGCGCGCTCGGATATCCGGATCGAGGTCTTCGGTGAGTCCGGCGCCGACGGCGCCCGGCCGGTGCGGGTACTGGGGGCCGCGACCGCGTATGTCACGGTGGTGGCGGCCCAGCGCGCGGGTGAACTTCCCGACCGCGGCGGGGACGTCCGGCTGTTCGTGGGAAATTCGAAAACCCTTGCCGCCCGCGTGATTTCCCTGCTTCCGGAGAATCTGGCCGGCCGCGAGCCACGCCGCACCGCACCGCTCGAGCGAGTGCGCGAGGACAGCCGTGACCTGGTCACGGTTCCGGTGGCCGGACCCAGCACCACCGCGCGGATGCGGCGGTTGCTGCGCCGGCCCCGCGAGGGGATCGGCCAGATCGTGGTCTCGGCCCGGCGCGGCGACGACAGCATGCGCCCACTGGGTGTGCTGTGCTGGATCGATGTCGCCGGTGACGGGCGCTATGCGGTCCGCACGCGCGCCGATGTCGATATCGTCGGCGTCAACGCTGAGGGCTTCGCCGAGCAACTCCGCCCGATCATCTCCGCGGCCGAGCGGGTGGTCGCCGCGAACGACGAGTGGTAGCACCACGCCCTATGAGGTCTCACGCCCTATGAGGTCTCATCGTTGATGCGGACGGCCCGCGGCCGCGAGTATCTCCAGGACCTCGTCATCCTCGAGTTGGTGGAAATCGCGATAGGCGCCCCCGACTCCGTCCAGGGAGCGCGGGATATGCGGGCACACGATGTCCTCGGCGCAGCCGCGCAGCCGAGCGATGGCCTCGGTGGAGGACACCGGCGCCGCGACCGTGATGGATCGGGGGCGGTGGGAGCGCGCGACCCGGCAGGCCGCGGCCACCGTCGCGCCGGTCGCCATCCCGTCGTCCACGATCACCGCGACGCGGTCGGTCAGGGGGATCGGAGCGATCGTGGTACGCAGAAGGCGTTGCCGCCGTACCAGTTCCGTTTGTTCGGCGGATTCGGCCTCGGCGATCTGGCCGGGGCTCACGCCGGTCCGGTCCACCACCTCTTCGTTGAGGACCCGGACCCCACCCTCGCCGATCGCGCCCATCGCCAATTCGGGCTGCCACGGAACTCCGAGTTTGCGCACCAGCAGCACATCGAGATCCCCGCCGATCACCTCGCGCACCGCCGCCGCGACCGGAACCCCGCCCCGGGGCAGGGCCAACAGCAGGGGACAGCCCGCCCGCAGGTGCGACAGTGAATCACCCAGCGCGCGACCGGCAGACCACCGATCCGGATAGATCATCGTGTCGACCAGTGTATTCCGCTCGCACCCGCCCGGACATC
>JAFMQT010000279.1:0-5800 GCA_017354515.1 Nocardia sp.
GGTCCGGCGATGCGAGAGATCGCCTCCCCGAGGATCCGAAGAATCGCCGCCGCGAGGCCCCCGCGGTGCGGCGTCCGCAACCGCCCGCCGCCCGGCCGTCGAAAAAATCCTCCGGCCAGGTAACCGTCCACGACCTCGTACAACGCGTGGACAGTGAGCGCACAACCCGGAGACGCGAGGAGAACTCACCCGCTGAGCCCACACCGGATCGTCCCCGCCGCTCGCAACCGGCGCGGGGCGGACGCACCAGCGGAAAGCCAACTCGCACAACCGATACCACCAGAAGCACCAGCGCACCGGCCGCTTCCGGTGCCGTCGGCGATCGCGGCCGCAAGCCGGCCACACCCGCGTCCGGCCGTCCCCGAGGCGCCGCCCCCGCCCGTACCTCGAAGTCGGCTGCCCCGCAGCCGGCCGAGACCATCCGGCGCGCCGCCCCTCGCACGACCGTGTTGCGATCGGGTGCCGTCCCCGCCGAGCGGCCGGCCACCAAAACCCGGCCGGGACGCGAAAAGCGTGATCGAGCAGCGGTTTCCGATGATGTAGCGGCTACCACCGTGCACCGGAGCACCGCCGGCGGCGTGCGCGACCGACCGCGCGCCACTCGCACTCCGGTGGCCGTCGCCGATCGGATGACCGATCAGCTGCCCTATCCGGAGGACGACACCCCCACGCGCATGGCCGGTTTCGTCGATGACGATCCGGATGAGTACGAAACCCCGTCCGCCGCACCGAAATCCGCACCCAGGCGCAGATCCGCCACGCAACGACGGCGCCGACAGCGGCTGCTGATGGCCGGACGCGCCACCGCGGCCCTGTGCGCGGTGATGGCGCTGATCGCGACCGCTGTCGGCTGGAATTACCTGCGCAACACCGATAAAGGATTCCAGCATATCGCTGCCCTGGATGAGAATTCCAAGGACATCGTGGACGCCGCCGGTCAGACCGGCGACGAGAACTTCCTCATCGCCGGCACCGATACCCGCGCCGGGGCCGACGGCAAATTGGGCGCCGGTACCGAGGCGGACGCCGACGGCGCCCGCTCGGATACCGTGATGATGATTCACATTCCGGCCGACCGGTCCCGGGTGGTGGCGGTGTCGTTCCCGCGCGATCTCGATGTCTCGCGCCCCGCATGCGATAACTGGGACAACAACAAGGCCCAGTACTCGAGCGTCGTGGCGCCGGCCGCGGAAGGTCAGAAACTCAACTCCGCCTACGGTGTCGGCGGGCCGAAATGCCTGACCAAGGTGATCCAGAAGGTGACCGGTCTGAAGATCACGCACTTCGTCGGCATCGACTTCAGCGGCTTCTCCTCGATGGTCGACACGGTCGGTGGGGTCGAGGTGTGCACCACCCATCCCCTGATCGACGGCATCCTGGGCCCCGTCCTGCCCAAGACCGGACGCCAGATGATCAATGGGCCGACGGCGCTGAATTATGTTCGCGCCCGGCATATCAAGGGTGAGGAGCGCAGCGACTACGACCGCATCCACCGCCAGCAGCTATTCCTGTCCTCGCTGCTGCGCGGCGCGATGTCCTCGAAGGTGCTGTTCGACATCGGCAAACTGAACGGCTTCATCAGCGCCTTCAGCAGCCACGCCTTCATGGACAATGTCTCCACCAAGGATCTGCTGATGCTGGGCCGGTCGCTGCAGAAGGTCGCCGCCGGTGCGATCACCTTCCTCACCTTGCCGACCGCGGGAACCAACGACGCGGGCAACGAGATTCCGCGTACCGCCGATATCAAGGCCCTGTTCCAGGCGATCATCGACGATCAGCCACTGCCCGGTGAGAAGAAGGCGCCCGCACCGGCCAAACTGGCCGCCGCGCCCGCACCACCCCCGCAGTTGAAAGCGGTCGACCCGAATACGGTCTCGGTGCAGGTCTCCAACGGGTCCGGCGTGACCGGCGTGGCCGCGACCGCCGCGAACAAGCTGGCCGGCAAGGGATTCCAGATCGGCACCGTCGGCAACTATTCCGGCGGCACGATTCCGGTGACCACGGTCCGCTACTCCCCCGGACATGAGGCCGAGGCCGCGACCGTCGCGTCGGCACTGCCCGGCGCGAAATTCGAGTCCGCCCCCGATCTGGGCAGTACGGTCGAGGTCGCGATCGGCTCGGGCTTCAGCGGAAGCGTCGGCACACCAACTCCTTCCGGTTCTCCGGTCGCCGCGCCGACCGGGTCCGGTCCGAGCACACCGGCCGCACTGCCGGCGGATCTGGAACACGTCAACGCCGCCGACGCCTCCTGCAAGTAATTCCGGCCGCACCGTGGTGCCGGTAGCAGGCGAGGTTCGGCACCGGTCATTCACCGGTCGTTGGTGACACCGTCAGCAGCGCTCACTAATGTGGGTGCTTATGCGTGTCATCTACAACGAACAAATGGCCGAACTCGCCGATATGCTCGGCGGGATGGCCGGACTGGCGGGCGCTGCCATGGAGCAGGCCACCCAGGCGTTGTTGCAGGCCGATATCGAACTGGCCGAGCAGGTGATCACCGATTACGACAATCTCATCGAGAGGACCGCGCAGGCGGAGGAGAAATCCTTCGCCCTGTTGGCACTGCAGGCCCCGGTCGCGGGTGATCTGCGCCAGGTGGTCAGTGCCATCCAGATCGTCGCGGATGTGAACCGCATGGGTGCGCTGGCGCTCCATGTGGCCAAAGTGGCCCGCCGGCGGCACCCCAATCACGCACTTCCGGAAGCGGTCAACGGCTATTTCGCCGAAATGGGCCGCATCGCGGTGAATATGGGTGCCAGCGCCCAGGAGGTACTCACCACCCGCGATCCCGAGCAGGCCGCCCAGCTGCATCTGGAGGACGAGGCGATGGACGATCTGCATCGCCACCTGTTCACGCTGCTGATGGACCGGGAATGGAAGTACGGCGTGGCCGCCGCGGTCGATGTCACCCTGCTGGGCCGCTACTACGAACGGTTCGCCGACCACGCGGTCGAGATCGGCCGCCGGGTCATCTTCCTGGTCACCGGTGAACTTCCGCCGGATCCGGATACGGTGGGCTGAGCCCCGCGACTACGCGCACGGCCCGGGTCCATCGGACCGGGGCTGTTCGCGCGTCGTACCGATCAGCCGAAACGTCCCGAGATGTAGTCCTCGGTCGCCTTCTGCGAGGGGTTGGAGAAGATCCGCTCGGTATCGGCGATCTCGATCAGTTTGCCGGGTTTGCCCTGGGATTCCAGGTTGAAGAATGCGGTCTGATCACTCACGCGAGCGGCCTGCTGCATATTGTGGGTGACGATGACGATCGTGTACTCCTTCTTCAGCTCGGAGATCAGATCCTCGATCGCGAGCGTGGAGATGGGGTCCAGCGCCGAACACGGCTCGTCCATCAGCAGCACATCGGGTGAGACGGCGATCGCCCGCGCGATGCACAGCCGCTGCTGCTGACCACCCGAGAGCCCGCCGCCCGGTTTGTCCAGCCGGTCCTTGACCTCGTTCCACAGGTTGGCGCCGCGCAGTGAGCGTTCGGCCACCTCGTCGAGATCCCCGCGGTTGCGCACCCCCTGCAACTTCAGCCCGGCCACCACATTGTCGCGAATCGACATGGTGGGGAAGGGATTCGGCCGCTGGAACACCATGCCGATGGTGCGCCGCACACTGACCGGGTCGACCACCGACCCGTAGATGTCCTCACCGTCGAGCAGCACCGCGCCGTCGACGCGAGCGTTGGGGGTGACCTCGTGCATGCGGTTCAGCGACCGCAGCACCGTGGACTTGCCGCAACCGGACGGACCGATGAACGCGGTCACGCTGCGCGGTAATACGGTCAGCGACACATCGGCTACGGCATGGAATTTGCCGTAGAAGATATTGAGATCTTTGACGTCGATCCGCTTGGCCATTACTCGTATTTCCGTTCGCTTCTATCGATTCCGCGTAAGCAGTTTGTTGACCAGGGCCGCACCGAGATACAGCACCGCGATGATCGCGATCAGCGTCAGCGCCGCACCCCAGACCCGCTCGCGCCCGGCCGGATTGGGATTGGCCAGCTCCTGATAGATCAGCAGCGGCAGCGAGGCCATATTCCCGTTGAAGATGTCGAAATTGATCGACTTGGAATATCCGACCAGCACCAGGACCGGCGCGGTCTCACCCATGACACGGGCGATCGCGAGCAACATACCGCTGATCATTCCGGGCAGGGCGGTGGGCACCACGATCCGCAGAATGGTCTTCCATTTGGGAATTCCGAGTGCGTAGGAGGCCTCGCGCAATTCGTCCGGAACCAGTTTGAGCATCTCCTCGGAACTGCGCACCACCACCGGCAGCATCAACAGCACGAGTGCCAGCGAGACCGCGAAAGCCGACTGATCGAACCGGAACGTGGCGATCCACAGCGCGAAGACGAACAGCGCGGCGACGATCGAGGGCACACCGGCGAGAATGTCGACCATGAATGTGGTGGTCTTGGCCAGCCAGCCGCGACCGTATTCGACCAGGTAGATCGCGGCCATAATCCCCAGCGGAACCGCGATGACCGCGGCCACCGCCGCCTGGCTCACGGTGCCGTAGATGGCGTGATACACACCGCCGGTGAACTGTTCGGGCAGCACACCCTTCTGCGATTTCGACCACCAGCCACTGTCGATGACCGCGTGATACCCCTTCTGCACCACCAGGATCAGCACCCAGCACAGCGGGATCAGCGCGATCGCGAAGCACAACCACATGATGGCGGTGGCGGCGTTGTCGCGGAATTTCCGGCCGGCACCGACGTGCCGGAAGGTGGGCGCCTTGATCGGCCGGTCCAGGGTGGATGTGGTCGTCATCCGTTCACCTTCCCGCCCGCGGCGATCCGCGCCATGGCGTTGACCAGGAAGGTCAGCGCGAACAACACGAAACCGGCCGCGATATAGGCTCCGGTCGGCAACGCCTGGCTGAATTCCGATGCGGCCGAGGCGATTTTGGAGGCGAAGGTGTAGCCGCCGTCGAACAGCGACCACCTGCCCGGCGTGGCCGACGTGTGCAGCACAACCAGTACCGCGATGGTCTCACCCAGCGCGCGCCCGAGCCCCAGCATCGATGCCGCGATCACACCGCTGCGGCCGTAGGGCAGCACGGTCATGCGCACCACCTCCCACTTGGTCGCACCGAGTGCCTGCGCGGCCTCGATATGCGAGGTGGGAGTGAGCGCGAAGACCTCCCGGCTGACCGAGGTGATGATCGGCAGGATCATCACCGCCAGCACGACCCCGGCGGTGAAGATCGTGCCACCACCGCCGATCGAGACGTTGCCCTGCGAGAACAGGAACAGCCAGCCCAGATTGTCGTTGAAGAACTGCTGCAACGGCGCCAGCTTGCTCGCCAGCACCAGAAAACCCCACAGGCCGAACACGATCGAAGGAACCGCCGCGAGCAGATCCACCAGCATCGCGAACGGGCGGGCCAGCACCTTCGGCGAATATTGCGTCAGGAACAGCGCGATCCCCACCCCGAGCGGAACGGCGATCAGCAGGGCCAGGAGCGAACTGAGCACCGTCACCATGAACAGGTCACGGATTCCGAAATGCATGTTCTTGGCATCGCCGACGCTGAATTCGGCGCTGGTGAAGAAATTCGCCTTATTCGCGTTCACCGACGGGACGGCCTTGATCAGCAAGAACACCGCGATGAGCGCGATCGCCGCGACGATCGTCGCACCGGCGGCCGTCGCGACCGAGCGGAAGATCATCTCCGCTCGCGCACCGGTTCCGCCGGCTCGGATCCCCGGTGTGAACTTCGGAGCCTTCGACAAGGCGGAATCGCCTCCGGACGGGTTGTTATCGGCCGACCGCGGGCCGGT
>JAFMQT010000279.1:5810-6346 GCA_017354515.1 Nocardia sp.
GGCCCGCGGCGGCTACTTGGTCGTGCACGGTCATGGTGCGGCAATCAGGAGATCGCGTTGATCGCCGCGGTCAGCTTGCTCTTGAACGAATCCGGCAGCGGGATGTAGCCCGCGTCCGCCAGACCATTCTGACCGTTGGAGGTGGCCGATGTCAGGAACGCCTTGACGGCCTTGCCGGTGTCGGCGTCGGCGTACTTCGAGCACACCAGCTCATATGTGGCCAGCATGATCGGGTAGGCACCCGCGTCGGTCGGCTTGTAGAAGGAGTTGGTGTCCAGGACCAGGTCGTTGCCCTGGCCGGAAACCTTCACCGAGGCGATGGCCTTGCCCGCGCTGTCGACATTCAGCGGAACCGGCTTACCGGCCGAGGCGTCGGTGATGATCGAGGCCGTCGACAGATTCTGCGATTTGGCGAAGGACCACTCGTTGTAGGTGATGGCGCCCTTGGTGCTCTTGATGGCGGCCGAGGTGCCCTCGTTACCCTTCAAGCCCTCACCGGTGCCGCCGGCGAAGGTCTTGCCCGCGCCCTTGCCCCA
>JAFMQT010000280.1 GCA_017354515.1 Nocardia sp.
GCGTGTCACGTTCGAGTGCTGACCGTGACCATGGCGTTATCGGTCCGTGATGTGACGAAGATCACATGTTTATCGGACGTGTCGGCCCGACCGCAGCGCGAAAACGAGGGCCAGAAGTAGGCCGAGCGGAGTCGCCGACATCGCGACCAGATACAGCCACAGCGGCGGCCCGCACGCACTGACGATCGGGGTCAGGAATATTGCGAGGATCGCCAGCAGTCCGATCGCGAACAGTGCGATCGCCACCCGGAGCAGCGCGTTACCGGAGCGGGGCGAGGGGGTTTCGGGCATTCCTGCACCGTAAAGCATTGCCACGACCCGAAATGGATGTGCTTGCGGTACCCCTACCGGGGTAGACTCGTCCTAATCGCGTCCTGCCGAGCTGTGCGGGGCGCGTTCTTTTCGCACAGAGAAGTAGACAGAGCACAGAGAAGTAGCGGGAAGGGTTCCGGCTCGCGAGCGGTAACCCGCGAACGTATTCGGGGCCGTTTCGGCCGCTCGCGAATGCGGGCTACCGGACAACGATGACGAACGGGTGAGCGCAGTGCCGACCGGCAAGGTGAAGTGGTACGACGTCGACAAGGGCTTCGGCTTCCTTTCCCAGGATGAGGGTGAGGACGTCTATGTTCGGTCGTCGGCCCTGCCCGACGGTGTCGAGGCGCTCAAACCCGGTCAACGGGTGGAATTCGGGATGGCCGCCGGTCGTCGCGGACCGCAGGCACTGAGTCTGAAACTGCTCGAACCGCTGCCCTCGGTGCGCAATTCACAGAGCGGGCGCGGTACGCGGTCGCGTAAAGAGGCGCCCGCGCAGCCGCGTAAGGCCCCCGATGACCTGCACGGGATGATCGAGGACATGATCACGCTGCTGGAGGCCACGGTGCAGCAGGATCTGCGCAAGGGCCGCTATCCCGATCGCAAGACCTCCCAGCGCATCGCCGAAGTTGTACGCGGGGTGGCTCGCGAACTCGATCACTGACCCGGGTCAGGTCGTGGTCTTGATCGACCAGGTCCGGAACGGCAGGTAGCC
Organism: Nocardia sp.; assembly: GCA_017354515.1. Classification (GTDB taxonomy): domain Bacteria; phylum Actinomycetota; class Actinomycetes; order Mycobacteriales; family Mycobacteriaceae; genus Nocardia. Next base: position 1,028 of record JAFMQT010000280.1, read on the forward strand.
GGCCTCGCGCCCGGTGCCGTCCCCGGTGATGATCAGCAACTGCACCTCGAGTCCGATCAGACGCAGATTCGGCGCCGGATGGGTATCCACCCGGATCGCCTGCGTGCCCTCCGGATAGTCCTTCCAGGCGACCATGTGCTGGGTGGTCTCACCCGGATGTCCGATTACCTCGAATTCCTGCACCATCACCCAGGGGGCGGTGGACAATTCCTTCGGAAACGACAGTTGCACGGGTGCGCCGAGCGGCGGATTCAGCTTCGCGAACGCCCCGCTCTCGTGGCAATCCAGCGACACCCTGCCCTGGGGGTCGGGCTTGCCGATCGCGCAGTCCCGGTACAGCGGGGCGGTGGCGGTGGTGCCGTGCGCGTACGCGGTGATCACGGGCGTGGGCGCGGGCGCGTTGTGCACCGCGACCGCCACGATGGCGACGGTCGCCACGATCACCACCGCGACCGCGGCCACGACCATCGCCAGGATGGTGCGGGTGCTGAACTTGGTCACTGAGGTCGGTTTCCTGTTCTGAGAGGCATTTCCGGATCGGCATGTTCCGGGCGATTTCCGCCCAATCCGGGCAGCAGCGAATGCCCACGGTAGCTGACCACGGTCTGGGCCAGACCCAGACCCAGTATCGCTGTGATCACCGAGAACCCGATCCAGAACTCGGTGGGCAGCATGACCCCGCAGGCGCCGCCGATAACCCAGGACAGCTGCAGCACGGTCTCCGAGCGGCCGAAGGCCGACGCGACCGACTCCGGCGGCAGATCATCCTGGATGGAGGCGTCGAGGGAGACCTTGGCCAGTGCGCTGGCCGCCGAGGCGACCAGGGCCGCGACCACCGCGCCGACCAAATTGCCGGTCAGCGCCGCGAACAGCGACACCACGGTACAGGCGATGGTGCATTCGACCACGATCAGTGACGGGCGGCCCAGGGTGAGCCGGGCGCCGGTCGCGTTGCCGACGAAATTGCCGATCGCGGCCGCGGCGCCGACCGCACCCAGCATCGCCGCCTGCTGGACGGGGTGGTGCTGGGTCGATTTGGCGACGAAGGCCACATAGAAGGTCAGAAATCCGGTCAGGATGCGCATGGCGCCGTTACCCCACAGACCGGTGACCACGGCCCGGCCCAGGGGTTGGCGCCGGCGGACGGGTTTGCGCCGGGCCCGCCCATCGCGTCCGATCGGCTCGGTATCCCGGTCCCGGTGGTGATAGCCCAGCGTCGTGGGCACCTCACCCTCGGTCACCTCGACCCACCGCGGGATGCGCACGCTCAGATAGGCGCCCGCCGTGGCGATCAGGGTGGCCAGGATCAGCGCGCCGACCGATCCGGCGACCGCGGCGACCATCCCGGCCACCGCGCCGGCCCCCAGAGTTCCGCCGACCAGTCCGAACACCGTGAGCCGGGAATTGGTGCGCACCAGATCAATTCCGGGTGGAAGCACTCTCGGGGTCACCGCACTCTTGAGCACCGCGAACGACTTACTGGCGACCATCATGCACAGGGCCAGCGGATACAGCGCCCAGTCGTCGACATTGGTGATCAGGATGACCGCGATCAGCGCCCGGATCGCGAACGAGGCCGCCAGCGCCAGCCGCCGGCCGTGCTGCAACCGGTCCAGCAGCGGTCCGATCACCGGTGCGATCACCGCGAACGGTGCGATCGTGATCAGCAGATACAGCCCGACCTTGGTCTTGGATTCGGCCGTGGCACTGGCGAAGAACAGCGTATTGGCCAGTGCCACCGCCACCGCCGCGTCCAGCGCGAAATTGGCCATCGTCGCGTAAACCAGTGCGGTGAGCCCGGATTCGCCGGCACCGTCGGCCTCGGCGGCGCGCTGGAAGGTGGCGATGCCCTTACCGGTCAGTTCGCGGCTGCGCCGGGCCACCAGCCGGGTCACGGTCTTGCGGCGGGGGACCTGTTGGCCTACACCGGATTTCGCCTTCCGGTTCGGCGGGTCCTGGGTTCGAGCCCGGTCCTCGGCGGAATCGGCGGCATCGTCCCGGGACGCGGATTCGCGCCGCGGCGGCGGGTCGTGCGGCGGACGTTCCGATGCCAGCCGCCGGGTGATGAAGGCGGGCACATCCGATTCGCCCTCGCGCCGGGGGGGTGGCGACGGTGTCCGAGGCGACGGCGGTGGGTGCGACGACGGGGTATTCGGCGGTGGATACCGGTGATAACCGGGATGCCGCCGGGTAGCGGGGAGCTCCTCGCCGTCCCACGGACCGGATGCGGCGCCGGAAGGTTCGTGGGAGGCAGTCACGTCATCGATTCTCTCGCATCCGGCCGCCCTGCGGACACTGACCGCCACCGCGGCGTCGGCTGTCCGGAAAATCGCCGCATCCGCGCCGGTCATGCGGGGACGAAGCGGACCTCGAAGATCGTGGGCCAATACTTTCCGGTGATCAGGAATCGGTCGGTGCCGGGCAGCTGCGCGATGCCGTTCAGGACATCGGCGCCGGCCCGCTGGGCCGGGCTCAGCAGACCCGAGGCGTCGATATCGGCCAGCACTGCCCCGCTGTCGGGATCGATGCGCAGGATGTGATCGGTGGCCCACGAGTTCGCGTAGACCGAACCGTCGGCGGCGCAGTCCAGTTCGTTGAGCCGCACCTCATGATGGCTGGTCAGCCGGACCGAACCGGTGATCGCGAAGGTTTCGCGATCACGGAAGGTGAGTGCATCGCCGCCGTTGCTCATCACCAGCCGGTCGCCCCGGCCGCACAACCCCCAGCCCTCGCCGTCGTAGTGGACCCGGCGGCGTTCGGCGAGCGTGCGCGGATCGCGGGCGAAGGCGACTCCCTCCCGGTAGGTCAGCTGCCACAGGGTGTCCCCGGAACGGGTGATGCCCTCGCCGAAGAACTCGTCGGGGAGGGCTATCCGCGCGGTGCGGTTGCCGGTGGCGAGGTCGGTCGCGGTCAGTGTGGATCTGCCGGGGAGGCCGGTGTCCTCGTAGAGGGTTCCGTCGTCGACCTCCAGACCTTCGGTGAAGGCGCCCCGGTCGTGCGGCCGGGTCGAGACCACCTCGACCCGCAGTCGCGGGGTGTGCTCGAGCAGGGTGTGGTCGGCACTGTCACAGCCGGTGACGGTGGTCAGTACGGTCGCCACGATCAGGACTGCTGCGGCCGCCGCACGGCGCTGGCGTTTCATACGGCAAAATGTAGGGCGTGAGCGCAGTGTCTGTTTCGGAGTCCGGTGTGCGACCGATCCTCGCGGAGGCGGTCGAACCTGCCCGTCGTGCGCTCCTGGAGTTGCAGCCCGAGGGGGTGGGCGCACATCTGGGTGTCACCGGCGAGGACGAATATTCGGCCACCCACCACTTCACGGCCACACTGCCCGGCTATCGCGGCTGGCAGTGGGCCGTGGTGGTGGCCGCCGCGCCCGGTGCCGGTTACGCCACGGTCAGCGAATCGGCGCTGCTCCCGGGACCCGAGGCCCTGGTGGCCCCGGACTTCGTGCCGTGGGAGCAGCGCATTCGGCCCGGGGATCTGTCGCCCGGGGATCTGCTCGCACCCCCCGCCGACGATCCGCGACTGGTACCGGGTCATGTGCACACCGGTGATCCGATCGTCGACGAGATCGAGACCGAACTGGGCCTGGGCCGTCGCCGGGTACTGAGCCGGACCGGCCGGATCGAGGCCGCCGAACGCTGGTTCGGCGAATTCGGCCCCGAATCGGAGATGGCGCGTTCGGCGCCGGGAACCTGCGGTGTCTGTGGGTTCTTCGTCCCGCTGGCCGGATCGTTGCGGGCGGCCTTCGGGGTATGCGCCAACGATATGGGCGCCGACGGTCATGTGGTCCACGTCGAATACGGCTGCGGCGCCCACTCCGACACCGAGCTGCCCGCCGGCGCCGGATCGCCCGCGTACGAGGCCTACGACGATGCCGCGATCGAGGTGATCCCCGCCGCGCGGACGGGGGCGCCCGAGTCGGTGGGTGCCGACTCCCCGGCCCCGGAGGTGAAACCAGAAGCGGGCGGCGAGAATACGGCCGATTCCACAACCACCCCGGACGCCGCGAGTGCGAGCCCCGGCGACCCGTCACCTGCGGACCCGTCGGCCGAGGTGGCCGGCGCGATCGAAGTGACCGGCGCGGATGACGCGGACGGTACGAATGACCTGACCATGACGACGGAGGCGACCGGTACGGCCGGGGTGACCGATACGGCCGAGGCGGCCGGCGCGGCTGACGTGACTGGCGTCGCCGAGGTGACCGGCTCGACCGAGGTGACCGGCACCGGCGACGTGATCGACCCGGGTGAGGTGGTTGAGACGACTGTGGTGGCCGGCACGACTGAGGTGACGAGCGCTGCTGCGGTAACCGGTACGTCCGAAGTGAGCGATACGGGTGAGAGCGCCGGCACGACCGGCGTGGCTGCGGCGGACACTGAGACGACCGGCACCGCTGAGACGACCGGCACCGCTGAGACGACCGGCACCGCTGAGACGACCGGCACCGCTGAGACGACCGGCAGCGACGAGACGACCGGCAGCGATCAGTCGGGTGACTCGGCCGACGGCGCGGATGCCGACTCGAAACATGCGGGACCCGATGTGTACGCCGATGCCTGGGCCATCTCAGCCGTGCGGGTGGGTCCCGATGCACCCGGTTCGGCCGAGGAGCACTGATCGGCACACACCGAGGCGTGAACGAGATTCCCGATCCGTTCGACACCGCCGCCCTGCGTGCGGCCGTGCTCACCGCGTGGCGTGATTCACCGACCCGGCTGCGTGAGGATTCGGCGACCGAGGCCGATCTGGTCCGTGCCGGATATCGCGATCGGCTGCTCACCGAACTCGCGCAGAATGCCGCCGACGCCGCGGTCAAGGCCGATGTCGCGGGCCGGCTCGGCGTCACCCTGCGCGGCCGGGCTCTGCATATTGCCAATACCGGTGCGCCACTGGATATTTCCGGTGTCCATTCGCTGACCGCCCTGCGCGCCTCGGCCAAATCGGAGTCGGCGGCAGCCGTCGGTCGGTTCGGGGTCGGTTTCACCGCGGTGCTGTCCGCGGGTGAGGAGATCGAATTCCGTTCCACCACCGGATCATTGCGTTTTTCCCGCGCCGACACCCGGGTCGTGATGCGTGAGCGTGGCATCGAATTGCCCCGTGGCGCCGAATATTCCGAACCCCCAGTGCTGCGGCTGGCCTGGCCGGTGGACGCGGGGCCCGAAACCGGATTCGACAGCGAGATCGTGGTGTGGTTGCGCGAGGGCGTCGATGCGAGTGCGCTGCTGGAATCGATGCGGACCGAAGCGCCCGACCTGCTCCTGGAGCTGCCCGGCTTACGGTCGATCCGCATCGAGGAGTACGAATCCTGGAGTGC
>JAFMQT010000634.1 GCA_017354515.1 Nocardia sp.
CTGACGACGCCGGCCGGAACCGCTCCGCCGGATCCGTCCACCGCCGAGTCCGCACTGGAAGTCACCGACATCCTGCCGCCGATTCCCGTGCCCGGGCCCTCGACCGAGGCGTATTCGGCGGCCATGCCCGCACCCGCGCCGATCGTCGACGGTCCGCCCGCGCCGATACCACCGTCCGCGACGACCAAGCGAAATCGTCGCGGCCCGTTGATCATCGCGCTCGCGGCCGCCCTGATCGGGCTCGTGATCGGCGGCACCGCCGTGGCCGCGGTGCTGCTGCGCGCGGGCCCGTCCGCACCCGGCCCTTCTCCCGATTTGTCCGGCCGGGCCGATGCGTCGAGCACGATGGTCACTACCACCACGGCCTTACCGCCGCCACCGCCACCACCACCGCCGCCGCCGCGCACCACCGTGGCGGCTCCGCCACCGCGACAACAGATTCCGGTCGCCCCGGCGATCACCACCCCGCCGCCCGCGACACCGCCGCCACCGCCGGTCGTTGCGGTCCCGCCGCCCGATACCGGCGCACCGCGCACGACCGATCCCGACGAACCGCCCACGACCACCTCGCGGCACCATCATTGGACCAATCCCTGGAACCCCTGGGCCAACGACGATCCGGACCTCCCGGGGCCCGGCCTGCCGCTCCCCGGAAACTAGCCCAACCAGGACTTATGTCGTGCGAACGGTTTTCGTAGCGAAACTCACGCCGTTGTGCCCTAGAGTGATGCGCTGACCGGTCATCGGTGGACTCGTTCCCCAGACCGGTCACTGAGATGTTCGAGGGCTGTTACCACCCATGGTTGCTACGCCCCGGGTGGTTGGCACCGGTGTGCCTGACGAAGGGACTTCATGCGCAAGTTGGCGGCGCGTCGCGCCACGGTAGTACCCGCGTCGATAAAGGCAGCCGCGGTTGCCCTCGCTTCAACCCTCGTCCTCGGCCCGTGGTGCGTGAGCGCACCGGCTCTCGCCAATCCCGCGACACCGCAACTGAAGGCCGAACAGCTGCCCCCGGAACTGGTCGAGGCGATCGGCCGCGACCTGCGGATGAGCCCGCAGGAGTATCTGGACCGGGCCGCCCGCGCGCAGCAGCTGCGCGATTACGCGGGGCGGTTCCACACCCAGCATCCCAAGGACTTCGCCGGTGCCTGGATCGGCTCCGACGGTAAACCTGTGATGGCGGTGACCTCGGCCAATGCTGCCAAGATCGCGGGCGCCGACGGCTATCAGACCCATATCGCACCCATCTCCGCCGACGATCTGCAGGGGTCGCTCGATCAGCTACTGCGCTGGATCAGCAGCCTGCCGCGCGCGGTGTCCAACGGCATCAACTCGGTGGTCATCGACGTCCTCAACAACCGCCTGGTGCTGGACATCGCCGACACCGCGATCGGCCGGATGCTCAATCTTCCGACCCTGATCGCCAATGTGAAGGTGATGCTCTCGCCCGGCGGCGGCGGTCCGGTCGAGCACCGTCCGATGGCCGGCGATACCTACATCAGCGCCCCGACCTCGCTCGATGATGCCGGCCTCAAGACCGTCGATGTCTGCTCATTCGGCTTCAACAGTGTCGACTCCGCCGGAAATCCGCTCAATGTCACTGCCGGACACTGTGATCCGAATGTGGGCAAGAGCAACGTCGGCGCCGGGGTCTACCTGCCGAACCTGCAGAACCTGAAGGCCAGCCAGCAGTACGGCAGTTTCGTCAAGGCCAATCTCGGTGGCGGCAACAACCTGGACTACTCGGTGATCAAGCTGAACGACAAGGCCGTCGCGGCGGGGATGGACAAGCCCTCGATGCGCGGAGCGAACGGCACCACGGTGACTCTCACCGGAACGGCCGAGCCGATCACCGGGGCCCCTATCTGCAAGTCCGGTCAATCCTCCACGTTCACTTGCGGTTTCGTGGTCGCGGATCGAGTGGAATCGCAATTGTTCACCGCCACAGGTGAATCCAAGACCATTCGCGGCTTCGCGACCTCGGCCTGCACACTGGGCGGGGACAGCGGTGGTGCGATCGTCTCCGGCACGCTCGCCCTGGGAATCACCAGCGGTTCGAATGCGGCGGAGGCGCCCGACTGCAAGGCCGCGAATATGGATCTGGCGCAATACGGCGGCACCGCGTCGCTGGGCATCCCGATCCGCGACATCCTGGCCGACATCAACGCCAAGTCCGGCGGCGGTCTTGGTTCCAAGGTCAGGGTGCGGGTTCAGCCCAACGCTGGATAACGACTCCCGGCCGAAGTTCACGACGAGTAGGCATTGTGACCCA
>JAFMQT010000635.1 GCA_017354515.1 Nocardia sp.
GGATCGACTCGACCACAGCCAGTTTCGTACGGGCGGTGGAGCAGAGTTTGTAGCGCTCCTCCGGTTCGGCGGTGGCGTAGGCAAGTCGTTCGGCATCGGTGAGGGTCACCCGGACCTCGACGCAGTCGGCGGGCGCGATCCAGCCCTGCGCCTCGATATCCTTCCACGGCGCGTCATAGCGCTTCGGGCCGATCAGGGAGAAGACATCGCCCTCCCGGCCGTCCTCGCGGACCAGTGTCGCGGTCAGGCCGAGCCGCCGGCGCGATTGCAGGTCGGCGGTCATCCGGAAAACCGGGGCGGGCAGCAGATGCACCTCGTCGTAGATGACCAGCCCCCAGTCACGGCTGTCGAACAGTTCCAGATGTTTGTACTCGCCCTTGGATTTTCGCGTGATCACCTGGTAGGTGGCGATGGTGACCGGCCGGATCTCCTTGCGCTCACCGGAGTATTCGCCGATCTCGTCCTCGGTCAGGGAGGTGCGCGCCAGCAGTTCGCGCCGCCACTGCCGGCCCGCCACGGTATTGGTGACCAGGATCAGCGTGGTGGCCTTGGCCATCGCCATCGCGGCCGCGCCGACCATGGTCTTGCCCGCGCCACAGGGCAGCACCACCACGCCGGAACCGCCGGCCCAGAACGATTCGGCGGCCGTTTCCTGATAGTCGCGCAGATGCCAGTCCCCGGTTTCGTAGTCCAGATCGATGGTGTGCGCCTCGCCGTCGACATAGCCGGCCAGATCCTCGGCCGGCCAGCCGATCTTCAACAGCATCTGCTTGATGCGGCCGCGTTCGGACGGGTGCACGACCACCGTGTCGTCGTCGATCCGGGCGCCGAGCATGGGCGCGATCTTCTTGTGCCGCAGCACTTCCTCGAGTACCGCGCGATCCAGGCTCACCAGGACCAGCCCGTGTGCGGGGTGCTTGACCAGCTGCAGGCGGCCGTAGCGGGCCATGGTGTCGACGATGTCGACCAGCAGCGGCTGCGGGACCGCGTAGCGCGAGTGCCCGACCAGGGCGTCCACGACCTGTTCGGCGTCGTGACCGGCGGCGCGGGCGTTCCACAGGGCCAGCGGCGTGATCCGGTAGGTGTGCACATGTTCGGGGGCGCGTTCGAGTTCGGCGAACGGGGCGATGGCCTGGCGGGCCTCGGCGGCCCGGTCATGGTCGACTTCGAGCAGCAGGGTCTTATCGCTCTGCACGATGAGCGGTCCGTCCGTCACCGCAATTCCTCCAGATCCCGGGTTCGTCCCCATATCCCGAATATCGGGTGTCCCCGAATATCAGTTCTGATGCCCGTCCACGCCCCCCGGCACACCGCCCCACCCTACGCGAGCTGCACAGACGTTTGCTGTGAGACGAATCATCGTTTCCGCGCACCGGCTCAGCAAACGATCGATGCGGGCCAGGGCGCGAGCTCGGGCGGGTCATCGGCCAGCCGTCCGGCGATCCAGCAATCCCGGCGGACGCCGCGCTGCACAACTGCCCGCCGCAACAGCCCCTCGTACCGGAACCCCGCGCGCCGCGCGACCGCTGCCGAGGCGTGATTGCCGACGTGCGCGCGCCACTCGATGCGACCCAGCCCGAGCCCCGTGGCCGAGAAGCCGAAATCGCAGGCCAGCCGCACCGCGCGGGTCATCAGTCCACGGCCGCGGCCGACCGGGGCGAGCCAGTAGCCGATCTCGGCGTCGCCGGTCTGCGAACCGGCGCTCAGCGCCAGCATGCCGACGACCGGCCCACCAGGGCTGGTGCGAACCGCCCAGGTCGGGCTGCGCGCGGCCCACCCGGGCGCCACCACATCGGTGAGGAATCCGACGGCATCGGATCGTCGATACGGGACCGGAACTATCGTCCCCTCGGCGATCGAGGGCTCGCGGCAGCATTCGGTGATGCTGTCGGCATCGGCCGCCACCGGCCGCGACAGCCACACCACGTGGTCGGTCAGTACACAATCGCGCACAGTCACCATGCTCACATGCGGGCACGGTGTCGGCACGGCCCGAATCGGGCTACCGCTACGGTGGGAACCCATGTCAGCCATCCCGACCGTGACCCGCCTGCGTGAATTCGGCGCGACCATCTTCGCGGAGATGACCGAGCTGGCCGTGCGCTACGACGCGGTCAACCTCGGACAGGGCTTCCCCGACACCGACGGCCCGGCCGCGATGCTGGAGGCGGCCCGCACCGCCATCGCCGAGGGGCGCAACCAGTACCCGCCCGGCCGCGGTGTGCCCGAGCTGCGCCGTGCCATCGCCGCCGACCGGTCGCGGCGCTAC
>JAFMQT010000636.1 GCA_017354515.1 Nocardia sp.
TGCGCGTCTTCGACCAGCGCCAGATCACCGACCAGCACCTCAAACTCATGTACATGCAGTACGTCCCCGGCGGCACCCTGCTCGGCGTCCTGCGCATGATGCGCCGCACCGATCCCGCCCAGCGAAACGGACGCCTGCTCCTGGAGGCGATCGACGCCGCCACCACGACCGGCGGCGTCATCGAACCACAGCCCACCCCCGCCCGCACCGAACTGGAGCGACTGAGCTGGCCCGAGACCGTCGCCCACCTGGGCAGCCGACTGGCATCGGCACTGGACTACGCCGACCGCCACGGGGTCCTGCACCGCGACATCAAACCCGCCAACGTGCTCCTGACCGCCGACGGACAACCCAAACTCGCCGACTTCAACATCAGCTTCGACCGGCATCTGCCCGGAGCCAGTCCGGTCGCCTATTTCGGCGGATCGCTGCCCTACATGGCGCCCGAACAACTCGAAGCCTGCCACCCGAACCTGGACACCAGCGCCGCCGATCTGGACACCCGCACCGACCTCTACGCCCTCGCCGTCGTGCTATGGGAATTGCTCACCGGGACAATCCCTTTCGACGACCGACACGACGACGGACACAGCGAACAGTCGCTGCAGTCCATGATCGAACGCCGCCGCACCCCCATCGCCGCCCGCCACGAGGACACGCTGCCACCGGACACCCCCGCACTACTGCGCCACGCCCTGCTGACCTGCCTCTCCCCCGACCCCGCCGACCGCTACGCCAGCGGCGCCGAACTCGCCCAGCAACTCGAACTCAGCCAAGACCGCGCGGCCCGCGACCTCGTCGACCCACCCCGGCACAGCCTGCGCGCCCGGCTGCGCAACCGCCCGATGCCCGTGGTCACCCTCTCCAGCCTGCTCGGCCAACTGTTGGCCGGACTGTATCTCAACACCCACAATCTCCGACTGATCCGCGACGAACTCGGCGACGAGGCCGCCGACCAGATCCACCGGCTCGGCCTGCTGCTCGTCGTGATCGGATACCCGGTCGCCATCGTCGTCGGATGGTTCCTCGCCTTCGTCGCCCTCATGGCGTATATGCAGACCACCGACACACTCCCGGCCGGGCTCACCGCCAGCATCGCCGCGAGCCACCTCGTCGCCGCCGCCGTCGCGGTCGTCTACACCTATTTCCCCGTCATGTATTTCGTGCTGCGCTGGTACTACCCAGGGCTGGTGGCCGCCGGCGGAACCACCCCCGCCGATGCCGCCCTGCTGCGCCGCATGGTGCACCGCAGCCGCGTCTATCTCGGTGTGGCAGCGTGTGTTCCGCTCGTAGGCGTGCCCGCCGGCCTGGTATTCCTCAACCCCGACCAGCAGCAGCTGGTGATCGGACCGATACTGGGGCTGTGTGTCGGCGGACTGTTCGCCTTCATCATCACCCTGCGCACGTTCTACGCCCTGCAAACCGACCTCACCGCCCTCGAACGGATGCTGGACCCGCACCCGCACAACTGATCCCGGACGGGACTGCGACCAAGATCGGCTACTGTCGACCCGGTGCTCGGACATTCACATGCGACCAGTGGTGCGCTCGCCTGGGCGGGAGCCGCCGCCGCACTACCGCTGACAATCCTCACCTTCCCCGCCGCCCAGGCCGGCCACATCGGCACCGTCGATCTGGTGATGGGGACCTTCCTCACCGCCGGCGCCGCACTACTGCCCGACGCCGACCATCCCAGCGGCACCATTTCGCATGTGCTGGGGCCGGTTTCGCATGCCGCGTGCAAGGTCATCTCCACCGTCTCCGGCGGGCACCGGCACGCCACCCACTCGTTCGCGTTCGTCGCCGCGGCCGCGATCGCAACCTGGGCGGCCGAACACTTCCTCGGCCGCTGGTTCACCCTCGGCCTGGTGTTCTTTCTCCTGGCGCTCGCCGTCCGCGCCTTGAACCTCTGCCCGCCCGGTGAGGGATTCCGCTCCTACGCCACCATCATCGTGCTCGCGGTCGCCGGAACCTTCGTCATGGACCAGTGGATCTCCGACAAACCCGCGTGGCTGCCCTTCGCCGTGGGACTGGGCTCACTGGCCCATCTCGCCGGGGACTGTCTCACCGACCGAGGCTGCCGCCTGTTCTGGCCGTTCGAACTGCGCACCCGCATCCCGCTGGTCGACCGCACCGGCAACAAGGTGGAAACCTGGGTCCTGTCACCAATGTTCGTCATCGGAACCCTCGCGGCACTCTGGTACGTCATCACCCACCAGCCGTAGCGACATCACCGCCCGGAAACGACGCCGTGCCCCCCCCCCC
>JAFMQT010000637.1 GCA_017354515.1 Nocardia sp.
CCTTCGCGCTGCCGGACAAGTACTTCGACAAGGTTGATGTCACGGTCATCCCGCCGTTCACCGATATCCGCAGTATCCAGATCCTCATCGAGGGCGACCGGCTGCGGTTGACCTACGGTGCCCAGGATGTGTCGGTGCAGGAATCGGGTGCCTACACCGGTGAGGTGAGCGCGGGTATGCTCGCCAAGCTCAACTGCAGCTTCGTGGTGGTCGGGCATTCCGAGCGGCGCCAGTACCACACCGAGGACGACGCGATGGTGCTCGCGAAGGCCAAGAAGGTACTCGAGCACGGTATGACCCCGATCGTATGCCTGGGCGAGGGCCTGGGTGTGCGCGAGGCCAAGACCCATGTCGAGTACAACCTCGAGCAGCTGCGGGGCTCGCTGAAAGGTCTGTCCGCCGAGGAGATCGCCAAGGTGGTGATCGCCTACGAACCGGTGTGGGCCATCGGCACCGGCCGGGTCGCGACGCCGGCCGACGCGCAGGAGGTGTGTGCCGCGCTGCGGGCCGAACTGGTCACGCTGGCCGATGCCGAGGTGGCCGACGGGGTGCGGATTCTCTACGGCGGATCGGTCAACGCGAAGAATGTCGGTGAGCTGATCGCGTGCCCGGATGTCGACGGTGCACTGGTCGGCGGCGCCTCACTCAAGGGTGACGAGTTCGCGACGTTGTCGGCGATTGCCGCCGGCGGCCCGCTGCCCTGACCGGACTCGTATCGGCGACAAGACGATTCGGCCCCCGCACCACCAGTCGTGGTGTGGGGGCCGAACTCTCACTCAGGGTTTGCGGGCCACCGCGCCCAGCACCGCGACGGCCTCCGGACGTGGATGTGCTCGCTGAGACGGGGTGGGCCAGTTGATGATCGAGGTGATTCCCGGCTCGATCAGCTCGAGTCCGGTGAAGAAGCGGGCGAACTCGTCCGACGAACGCATCCGGAACGGAATTCCGCTGCGCTCGTTGGCATTTTCGATATCGTCTCGATCCTCCTCCGACATGTGATCGTCGGTGACGTGTGACATGACCAGATAGCTGCCCGGCGGCAGTGCGTCGACCAGCCGGGACACCAGTTCATAGGGGCGATCGGCATCGGTCACGAAGTGCAGGACCGCGACCAGCATCAGCGCTACCGGCCGCGACATGTCCAGGGTGGACAGTACATGGGGGTGGGTGAGGATCGCGTCCGGGTCGCGTACGTCGGCCTGGATATAGGCGACGGTGCCCGCGGGCGCGCGGGACAGCAGTCCACGGGCGTGCGCGGTCACGATCGGATCGTTGTCCGCGTAGACGATATGGGATTCGGGGGCGATCGTCTGGGCGATCTCGTGGACATTGCCCGCGGTCGGCAGCCCCGATCCCAGATCGAGGAACTGCCGGATTCCGGCCACTCCGGCCAGATGGCCGACCGCTCGCCGCAGGAAGGCACGGTTTTCCAGACACGCTATCTGCACACTGGGAAACCCCTCGGCGACCGTTTCGGCCGAGGCGCGGTCGGCTTCGAAATTGTCCGAACCGCCGAGCCAATAGTCGTAGCGTCGCGCGGGGTGCGGTGTGCTGACGTCGATATCGGCCGGGATCACCGGACTGGAGGGGACCTCTGCCGAGCCGGACTGTGTAACCATGACGACTTTTCCTCTCGGCCGCCGGTGATACACCGGTAAACGACTGCTGTCCTGTTGTGTGCCGGGGCTGTTGCCTGCTCGGATCGGATTCCGACCCTGACCGCATCCGCCTTCGACCGCGAATTTCGGTTCCAGGTTACCGGTCCGGGCTCGATCGTTCACCGTCGCGGTGCGTTCGGTGATGGGAGTCCGGTCATCGTTTCAATCAATGATTGAAACCTGTTCTCGTCCGTGGTTCACTATCGCTCATGGGTGAGAAGGTGGTCGCGACCACCCGGGTCAAACTGCTCGACGCGGCCGAGCGGCTGCTGCTGTCCGAGCGCTACGAGGACGTGTCGGTCCGGGCGATCTGCTCGGCCGCCGGCGCCAACCCGGCCGCTGTGCATTACCACTTCGGCTCGAAGGAAGCACTGGTCGCGGCGCTGATCGAGGATCGGTTCGAACCGCTGTGGGCCGAGGGCCTGGAGGCCGCCACCGCCGAACCCGGCGCCGTGGCCGTGGTGGTCGACGCGGTTCTGGAACCCTTCATCGAGCTGGCCGCCGACCCGGTGGGCCGGTTGCATCTGCGGCTGCTGGCCGGTCTGGTCCTGCGCCGGCGGCCGATGTCGTGGCAGCGGCGCTGGTTCCGGACCGAATCGTGGGC
>JAFMQT010000638.1 GCA_017354515.1 Nocardia sp.
CCGCCTTGGCGGCCGCCGCCGCGCGTTTGGCGGCCGGGTGGTACTTGCGCATGGTCGCGGGCGGAGTCGCCCCCCGGCCCTCGAGTCCGCGGCGGCGCTTACCGCCGCTGCCGACGACCGCGCCCTTCTTGGTGCCGGTTTTGCGGATCGCGCCGCGACGCTGCGAATTGCCTGCCATCAGTTTGCCTTTCGTGTGGGTTGCGGCACCCGCGCCCGATCAGCAGGCTCGCCTCGTCTGTCATGTGGATAGGGACCAGTCCGAGCCGTCCACGGTGTCGACGACCTCGATACCGGCGCTGCCGAGCCGGTCCCGCACGGCGTCGGCGGTGGCCCAGTCCTTGGCGCTGCGTGCTTGCTGGCGGCGGTCGAGCTCGGCACGCACCAGCATATCGAGCGCGGATTCGGCGGCCGAGGAATCCTTCGGACCGGCCCAATGTTCATCGAGCGGATCGACCCCGAGGATGGCGAGCATCGCCCGCACCTGCCCGGCGGCCTCGCAGGCCGCCTGTCCGGCTCCCGACTCGAGTGCGCGATTGCCCTCGTGGACTACGCGGTGGATTTCGGCCAGGGCGCGCGGGATCGCGAGATTGTCGTCGAGCGCCTCGGCGAAGGCGTCGGTCCATTTCCCGACGGTGACCTCGCCGGCGCGCTCGGCGGTGCGGCGCACGAACGATTCCACCCGTTGATAGGACTGCGCGGCATCCTGCAACGCCTGATCGGAATACTCCAGCGTCGAGGCGTAATGCGCGCTGCCCAGATAGAACCGCAGTTCCACGGCCCGCACCCGGGTCAGCAGATTGGGCACCGAGAGCGTATTGCCGATGGACTTGGCCATCTTCTCCCCGCCCAGGGTCAGCCAGCCGTTGTGCAGCCAGTACCGCGCGAAATCCGAACCGGCCGCCCGCGATTGCGCGATCTCGTTCTCGTGATGCGGGAAGATCAAATCCATACCACCGCAGTGGATGTCGAATTGCCGGCCGAGGTAGAACTCGGCCATCGCCGAGCATTCCAGATGCCAGCCGGGGCGACCGGGGCCCCACGGCGACGGCCAGGTCGGCTCGCCCGGTTTGGCGGCCTTCCACAGGGTGAAGTCGAGCGGATCGCGCTTACCGCATCCGGCGCTCTCGCCCTGCTGCACATCCTCGACCTTCTGACCGGACAGCCGGCCGTAGTCGGGATAGCTGCGCACATCGAAATAGACATTGCCCTCGGCCGCGTAGGCGTGACCGCGCTCGATAAGCCGCTCCATGAGTTCGATCATCTGGGTGATGTGCCCGGTCGCCCGTGGCTCCACCGAGGGCGGCAGTACGCCGAGGATGCGATAGGCCTGGTCGAAGGCCCGCTCATGGGTGGTGGCCCATTCCCACCAGGGGCGACCGGCGGCATCGGCCTTGATCAGGATCTTGTCGTCGATATCAGTGACATTGCGGACGAAGGCGACATCGAGTCCGGTGGCCAGCAGCCATCGGCGCAGGATGTCGAAGGCGACGTTGCTCCGCAGGTGCCCGATATGCGGTTCGCCCTGAACTGTGGCGCCACACAGATACACCGAGGCGTGTCCGGGGACCAGCGGCGTGAACTCACGCACGGTCCGCGTCTCGGTGTCGAATAGGCGCAGAGTCATGACCAGCCATCCTAAGGCTTGTTGTGGATCGATTCGGGTGGGCCCCTTCCATGGTCCACGGTGCGAGCCGGTCAGCGCGACTGTGGTGCCGCCTCGCGGGTGCGGTGCCGTGGTGTCGGGGGCTGGGAGGGTATCTGGGAAGGCGGGCCACCCGGAGCGGGCGCCGATATGTGATATTGATCGCTCATATCCCGGAATTCCGCCGCTGCGACCGAATTCCGCTGGTGGCCACGGTCAGGCAGTACTACATCGGCCGTCGTGGATGAGCAGGGCGGTGGCGACAGCGGCGATACCTTCGCCGCGTCCGGTCAGGCCGAGGCCATCGGAGGTGGTCCCCGAAACCGATACCGGGGCATCCAGCACATCGCCGAGAACTTTTTGCGCCTCGGCGCGGCGCGGGCCGATCTTCGGACGATTGCCGATGACCTGCACCGCGGCATTGATGATCCGATATCCGCCCGCATCGAGTAGCCGGCGCACCTCGGTCAGCATGGCCGCACCCGAAACCCCCGCCCATTCGGGCCGGCCGGTGCCGAATACCGCGCCGACATCGCCCAGGCAGGCCGCCGACAGCAGGGCGTCGCAAAGGGCGTGAACAGCGACATCGCCGTCGGAATGCCCGCT
>JAFMQT010000281.1 GCA_017354515.1 Nocardia sp.
AATTCGCCGCCCTGAGCACCGATGTGGACCTGCTCGACCGCCCCCCGATGAACACCCTTCGCCAGGACACCGCCGCCGCCTGAAACGGGGTCGGCTTGCGTGGTGATGTTTCGCTGCCGCCTCCAGCCGCTCCGTCAGGCGGTGTTGGTCGGGCCGCCTGCCCGGGTCGGCTTGCGTGGTGATGCTTCGCTGCCGCCTCCAGCCGCCCCGTCAGGCGGTACTGAGGCGTTCGTGGCGGTAGATCGGTGTGAGCAGATCGGCCTCGAGTGGTTCGCCGGTGCCGCGGTCGTACCGCACCCCCACCACGGCAGAGAACGGACGGGCATCGGCGCGTTCGTGCAGGGTGGCCAGCCGGGTGGCCAGCAGCCGGACCGCGCCGAGGGATCCGGGCGGATGCAGTCCGTCGATCACCAGCACGGTGCCGGTGCCGTCGGGGCGGGGCAGGCGGGCCAGATAGGCGATGTCGTACGGTTCGCTGTTTCCGGGCCGGTACACCCGCCGTGCCGCGCGGTCCTCGATGGCCCGCTGGACTTGTCCCGGGCGGGCCGGAGAGCGCCGCAGCCGGGGATCGGCGGAGACGAGATACCGCAGACTGGGAGATAATTCGGGCCCGCCGAGAATGATCAGTCCGTCGCGGTCGAGATTCAGCGGCCGGCCGGGCAGGAATCGTTCCACGGTGGCGGTGAATCCCAATTCGCGTAACAGTTCCGCGAGCCGGTTGGGTGCGGCGGCATCGGGTGCGCCGACCAGCGGCGCGGCCCGGGGCACCGCGCGCAGGTCGGGGGTCAGTACGGTCATCGGACCGTGTCCGAAGAACAACCCTTCCGGAACCGGTCCCTGACTGCTGACCTGGTGTATCCGGGCGCGTGAAAGTCCGGCGGCCGCACCGATCTTGGCGAAGGTCCAGCCCTCGGCGTGCAGATCGCGAATGACCGCACGCCGGATCCGGGTGAGTTCGACAATGGTCTGCTGCGCGGCCGCGACCCCCTCGGTGGCAGCCTTCAGACGCTCGACCCTGTCCTCGATCGCGAATATTCGCGTCACCTCATCGGCCGACATGTCCGAAGTCTAGATACACTTTCAACCACACGTGTCTAGCAGGGTTGACACAACCCGGTGTGATCTGTGTATTACCGCATCGCCGAAGATATTTCACATCCAGCCGTGACCATCGGCGCCGGCCTCGAAAGGGCAGGTCAGGGTCTGCGGTCAGGTCGCGTCGAAGTCGATCGGAGGTTTTTCGTTGCGCTCGAGTGGTTTCGGCGGTTCGGGAACCGAATAATTCGGCGCCGTACCGTAATTCGTGGTACCAGAATTACCGTTAACAGCATTAGCGGATGTTCCCAGGCCGCTGTTGAACAGCGAATCATCGCCGTCCAGCAAATGTTTGGTGATTACCGACCGTGGCGTCATTCCGCGTAGACCCTCGAGCGGTCTGCGCAGCTCGTTGAATTCTTCCAGCGGTTTCCGAATGTCGTCGAGTTCGGATCCGAATTCCTCGCGCAGCTGGCTGGTGGCGCCGGTGGCGTACTCGCGAACCTGTCGCAAACTCTGCGCGGTCCATCGAATCGCCCCCGGCAGCCGCTCTGGCCCGAGGATCACCAGGGCGGCGACCACCAGGATCACCATCTCGGGCCAGCCGATGTTGAACATAAGACCAGGTTACTGCGGCGGCTGCGGGGCGTTCTTATCGGATTCCAGAGTCACCGGCACGGTGACCTGACGCCCGCCCCGGATGACCTGGACATCGACCTTCTCGCCGATCTGATGCGCCTGCACCGCCACCGTCAACTCGGCCGCCTCGGTGACCTGCCGATCGCCGAATTTCACGATTACGTCGTTCTCGGCCAGACCGGCCTTGGCCGCCGGGCTGCCGCTGACCACATCGGCCACCGCGGCGCCGCTCATCGCGTCGTTGTCGACGGCCTTGTTCTTGGCGCTGACACCGAGCCACGGGTGGAACACCACACCGTCGCGGATGATGGTCTGCGCGATCTTCTGCACCAGATCGACCGGAATCGCGAAGCCCAGGCCGACCGAACCGCCGCTCTCACTGCGAATGGCGGTATTGAGGCCGATCAGCCGGCCTTCCCCGTCGACGAGAGCGCCGCCGGAGTTGCCGTGGTTGATCGCGGCGTCGGTCTGGACACCATCGAACGCGCCGGCGGTGTCGTCACCGGCCTCCGGATTCTCCTGGATCGCCCGGTGCAGGGCGCTGACGATGCCGGAGGTGACGGTCTTGTTCAGACCCAGCGGCGATCCGATGGCCAGCACCGGATCGCCCACCTGCACCTGGCTGGACTTACCCAGTTTGGCCGTGGTCAGATTCTTGACCTGGATCTTCAGTACCGCGATATCGGTCTTGGGGTCGCGGCCGACCAGTTTGGCCGGTGCCCGGGTGCCGTCGGAGAAGGTGACCTGGATCTTCGCCTTACCGGATTTGTCCTGGGCCGCCATCGAGATGACGTGGTTGTTGGTGACGATGTAGCCGCCACTGCCGTCGATGACAACGCCCGAACCCAGGGCGCCGTTGTCGCCGACGGTCTCCTGGATCGAGACCACCGACGGAACGACCGCATCGGCGACCTTGGAGACCTGCGTGCGTGGCTTATCGGAATCGCTGTCCTGATGCAGCGTGACACTGCGGGAGGTCAGCGCTGCGGTGTTATCCGCGCCGAATCGTCCGGCCGCACCACCGGCGACACCGATCAGCAGGGCCGTCGCGCCGAGAGCGACCAGGGCCCGGGGTGCGATCTTGCCGCCGAAGAGCACTTCGCGCGCGGTGAGTTTGGTGGCCGGCGGCAGGTTCGGTGTAGCGGCGGTCGCGATCGCGGGAGTACCCATTCCCGCGGTGGCCTGCGGATCGCGCCACGGATCGGGCGGGGGACCGGACGGCGCGGTGTCGGTAACGGCGTTGGGATCGCGCTGCAGCAGTTCGTCCGAGCCCGCCGGGCGTCCGAAAGCCTCCGACAGGACGGCCTCGGGCGGGCGGTTGACCAGCACGGCCGAGTCATGGGACGCCGCGGGGGCGGCCGGGGTGTGCTCGGCGAAGGAACCGGTCTGTCCCTCGGGCCGGCGAAAGGCGCGCGCGGTGTGTTTATCGATTTCCGGGCGGTAGACCGGGCGTGGCCCGAGGACGGGTGCGTCCGACGGCCTCAGGTTCCCCCTGCGGGCCGCCGAATCCGCATCGCCCGCCGACGGCTGTGATCCGGTGTTCGTCGATTCGGTGGTCACGATGTGAACTCTACTTGCGCCACCATCCGGTCCACCGCCTGCTCTCGAATCCGATTTCTCGATTCCAGGAGAATGAACTCGTACCACGGGACATATTCTCGGTACTACTTCCGGTGAGGTCGGCCAACGGTATTCGGCTCAGGGTGTCGTGCAGATCTGTGGGTGCGGAAATCCGCGATTGGGCGGCACGTCGCAATGCCACCCGGGTCTGTTGCTGGGCCTCGACTTCGGCCGCGCATTCGGGACATCGCGCGAGGTGTTCGGCCGCACGCAGGTAGGCGTTCATTCGCAACTCACCGTCGACATAGGCGACGACGGCCTCGCTGGCCAGGTGTTCGGTGGGGGCGAAGCGGCCCTCGCCAGTCATACGAATGCACACCCTTCCGACGAATTACTGCTGCGCCGGGCAGCGCGGCGTGCTCGACCGCTATTACCCGACCCTGTCCTGCGCGGCGAAGCGCCGCTGAGAACCATTATGCGCAAGGTACTCCCGCAATGCCTGTCGGCCACGGTGGATTCGGCTGCGCACGGTCCCCAGTTTCACACCGAGAGTGGCCCCGATTTCCTCGTAGGACAGGCCTTCGATATCGCACAGCACAACCGCGGCGCGGAATTCCGGAGCCAGCGAATCGAGTGCGCGCTGCAGGTCGGGATCGAGGCGGGCGTCGTGATAAACCTGCTCGGGGTCGGGCCCCTCGGACGGGACGCGGTCGTAATCGTCCGGCAATGCTTCCATTCGGATGCGATTGCGGCGGCGGACCATATCCAGGAACAGATTCGTGGTGATGCGGTGCAACCAGCCCTCGAACGTTCCGGGCTGATAGCTCTGCAGGGAGCGGAAGACCCGGATGAAGGTCTCCTGGGTCAGGTCCTCGGCGTCCTGCGGATCGCCGGTGAGACGGTAGGCCAGCCGGTACACGCGGTCGGCGTGTTCGCGGACCAGTTCGTCCCAGGACGGCATCATGGTGCGGTCGCCCGTCGCGTCGAAGGCGGCGGTACCGCTGAGTTCGTCCTCGGATTCGCTATCGTCGAAGCCGGATGTGGTGAGGGCACCGTCGTGAGCCGCTTCGGGCAGCTCGTAATCGGCCGGAACCCCCGGCGGGAGACTCGACTCGGGCAGGGTGGCGTATTGGCGTGCCGCATCGACCTGGTGGATGGGGTGACCTCCTACTCGGGACCGTGATCAGCGCGCGATGGTGGGTGGTCACCGCGTACCGGATACAACCCGGACCGGGGTCCGGTTGTTCCCGGTCGCCGACCGGCGGTCGGCGGACCCTGTGCTCGACCATTACTCTGACGGGTCCCGATGTGCCGGTGGTGTGGGGAGGCTGAGGGACACCTGAGAAAAACTCTCGCGTGACACCCGGCGAAATCTGCGGCTGTCGCGCGGCTCCGGGGCCCGCCCGCCGTTAGCCTCATATTCGTGAGCGAAATCCAGGCGGCATCGGCCCTGCAGCGCAACCTCGCCTACGTGGAGGAGTCCGTGGTCGAGGACGAGATCCTGACGACCGCGCGCGAGCGGGCCGCCGAACTGGGCGTCGCGCCGGTGCCGCCCTCGGTGGGCGCGCTGCTGAGTATGTATTCCCAGCTGCTGGGGGCCCGGTCGGTGGTCGAGGTCGGCACCGGCGCCGGGATCAGCGGGCTGTGGCTGCTGGACGGGATGCGCGATGACGGCACGCTGACCTCGATCGATTACGAGCCCGAACATCAGCGCGCGGCCCGCGAGGCGTTCCGGGCGGCCGAGGTCGCCCCGGCGCGCACCCGGATGATCAACGGCCGTGCGCTGGATGTGCTGCCGCGACTCGCCGACGCCGCCTACGACCTGGTCTTCATCGATGCCAGCCCGCTGGAACAGCC
Source organism: Nocardia sp. (assembly GCA_017354515.1). Taxonomy (GTDB): domain Bacteria; phylum Actinomycetota; class Actinomycetes; order Mycobacteriales; family Mycobacteriaceae; genus Nocardia. Next base: position 5,092 of record JAFMQT010000281.1, read on the forward strand.
GGAGTACGTCGAGCACGCGGTGCGAATGCTGCGCGAGGGCGGGGCCCTGCTGATGTACAACGCCCTGCTGGGTGGCCGCGTTCCGGATCCGGCGCACCGGGATTCGGTGACGCACGCGGTGCGGAGCGCGACCCGGATGGTCGCCGAGGATCCCGATCTGACCAGTGTGCTGATTCCCGTCGGTGACGGGCTGCTCTGTGCTTCACGCGGTTGACCAGGTAAATCTCCTCCGCCGACCGGATGTCCGGCGGGGGAGAGGTGCATCACGATTCGGCTGTCGATTTCGATCCGCGGTGCGGTCTTGCCCGCGGATTGAACAGTCGTTTAGTATATTGAACATGTGTTTAAAGGAGCAGCCGTACCGGAAGGATCCGCCGCGGACCTGAGTACGCCCGCACGCATCCGCGATGCCGCGATCGTGGTGTTCGGGGAGCGAGGCTTCGGGGTCGGAGTGCGCGCGATCGCCCAGGCCGCCGGCGTATCGCCGGGGCTCGTCAACCACCATTTCGGTTCCAAGGACGGGCTGCGGCAGGCGTGTGATGAACACGTCCGCGCGACCATCAGGACGGTGAAGGCCGAACACGTCAGACACCCCACCCCGGACGCGACCTTGCGGGCGCTGACCGAAATCGAGGAATACGCGCCCTATATCGCCTATCTGACCCAGAGCTTTCAGGCCGGAGGGACGCTGATGGTCTCGATGTTCGAGCAGATGACCGCCGATGTCGAAGCGTATCTCGCTCTCGGAGTCGAGGCCGGAACTCTGCGCGCGCCCACGGATCCGAAAGCGATGGCTCGTTTCATGGCGGTTCACAACGGCGGCGGATTCTTCCTTTTCCTGCAACTGTCCGCCGCCCGGAACGACGGCCCCGTCGACTATCGGAAAGCTTTGCGCGAGTATGCCGATCAGATGATGGCGCCGGCGATCGAAATCTATACCCATGGACTGTTCACCGATTCCACGATGCTCGACACCATGCTCGCCGAAGAGTGAACCCACTATCTCGCAAGGAGATTCGATGTCATCGGCAATTGAGGTCCGGGATCTGCACAAGCATTTCGGATCGATACGTGCGCTCGACGGCCTGAATCTGGAGGTCGCCGACGGAGAGGTGCACGGATTCCTGGGCCCCAACGGCGCCGGGAAATCGACCACCATTCGTATCCTGCTCGGAATTCTCGCGCGAACCTCCGGCGAG
>JAFMQT010000282.1 GCA_017354515.1 Nocardia sp.
CCGAGGAGTCCGAGTTTGCCGAATTCCCTGGACAATTCGCGTACTGTCGGCAAGTCTCCGGCCTCGAACCAGTCGGCGATGTGCGGGGTGATGTGTTCGGCGCAGAAACCGCGCACGCTGTCGCGCACCGCGAGTTCGTCCACCGACAGCAGCGAATCCAGGCCCAGCGGGTCCAGGGCGTCGAACGCGGGAGGTGTGGTGGCGCTCATGGGGTTTCCTTCTCCGGATAGGTGAACAGGCCGGCGGCGGCATCCTCGGCGGCCTGTGCGGTGGACTTGTAGTGCAACTTCTTACCGGTCGCCGACAGCGGCAGGAAATCGACGAAACGGTAGGCGCGTGGCCGTTTGAATGTCGATAGCATCGGGTGGGCGCGGCAGTGCCGGTCCAGCTCGGTGGCGGTGAGCGACGTACCCTCCTCGGTCACAACATAGGCCACGACCAGCTGACCCCACCGGTCGTCGGGGACACCGACCACCAGCGAATCATTCACTGCCGGATGCTCGTTCAGCGCCTCCTCGACCTGGACCGGGTGTACGTTCTCGCCACCGGAGATCAACATGTCGTCCTTGCGGCCGACGATGGTGACGAATTCGCGCTCATCCCAGGTGGCGAGATCACCGATGTAGAGCCAGCCGTGATGGAATTTGCGGGCTTCCTGGTCCGGTGCGTCGACATAGGCGTTGGCGCCCTTCGGTGATCGCACGATCACCTCGCCGACCTCCGCGCCGTCCTTGGCCACGGTTTCGTGCGGCTCGGCCGGCCGGTCGTCGAAGACGCGGACCACGGCGACATCATCGTCGATACAGGCCCGTCCGGCGGTACCGGCCATCTCGGGCAGATCGGTGGGCCGCAGGAAGGTGTTCCAGAACCCCTCGGTGCTGCCGTAGCCGTTGAAGATGTTGGGGTTCAACACCTTCTGATAGCGCAGTGCCGCCTCCCGCTCGAGCGGGGCGCCCATGGTGACGATGCCGCGCAGACTGGACAGATCGCGTTTGCGGGTCTCCTGGGCGTGGGCCAGCATGGCGAGATTGGTGGGGGCGCCGATCAGGAAGGTCAGGCCGTAACGTTCGACGTAGTCCAGGGTGGTATCGGGATCGAAGGTGCGCAGGGGCACCAGCGAGGACCCCAGATAGAAGGTGGGGTTGGGCCCCGCGCAATACAGTCCGCCGCGGTGGAACCAGGGAGTCATATTCATCGTCTTGTCCCGCTGCGACAGCGGGAAGTGCATGATGACGTCGTGTGCGCTGAAGATCTCGGCCATGCTGTTGAGCGGTACGCCCTTGGGCATTCCGGTGGTGCCGGAGGTGTAGAGGCGGGTGGTCTCGTCCCAGACGGTGCGGTGCGCCCGCGGCAGATTGGGGGTGGCTGCGAATAATTCCTCATAGCGGATCGCGCCTGGTAGGGGCTGACCCGGGCCGACGGCGACGAGGACTTCCGGCCGCTCGTCGAGGCGGTCGAGGGCGATGCGGACCATATCGGTGAGATCGGTGTCGTAGAGGTAGATCCGGGGCCGGCCGGTGCCCAGAATGTAGGACGTCTCACCGGCCGCGAGCCGATAGTTCATGGGTGAACCCACCAGGCCGGCGGCTTGGGTGGCCAGATACAGCTCGGCGAATTCGCCCCCGTTGAACAGTTGGTATGCGACGACGTCACCGGTCCCCGCACCGGCGCCCACCAGCCCGGTGGCCAGGCGGTCGACCCGGTTGCCCAGTTCGGCGTAGGTCAGGGTGGTTCCGGTCTCGGGATCGTCGATCGCGGTCTGATCGGCGTAGCGATGGACATTGCGCCGGAACCCGTTGAGGTAGGTGAAGTCGTTCTCGAAGTACTGGCGGTAAGCGTGTGCGTCGTACATCTGAATCGTCCTCCGAGGTGCGTCCGGCGAATCAGCCGGCCATGGTGAGTCCGCCGCTGACGCTGAGCACCTGACCGGTGATGAATGAGGCGTCGGGGGAGGCGAAGAACTGCACGGGTGCGGCCACTTCCTCCGGCTGCGCGAGCCGGCGGAACGGAATCGCTTTGATCAGAGCCTCTTTCAGCCCTTCGGCCTGCGCCTGGAACAGGGGGGTGTCGGTGGGGCCGGGGCATACGCAGTTGACGGTGATCGAGTAACGTGCCATCTCGCGGGCCAGCGATTTGGTCAAGGCGATGACGCCGCCCTTGGCGCCGGCGTAGATGGTCTCGCCGGCGCTGCCGACGCGGCCGGCGTCGCTGGCGAGATTGACCACGCACCCGCCGTGACCGGATTCGACCATGCCAGGCAGGAACGCGCCGCACATATGCACCGGTCCCAGATAGTTGATCGCGACGACCTTCTGGGCGAATTCCGCCGAGGCGTTGAGGAATTTGTCGGTGCGATCCCATCCGGCGGCGTTGACCAGGATATTCGCGGTGCCGAGCTCGGTGGTGACCTGTTCGCGCAGCGCCTCGACCTGCTCCGGATCGGCGATATCGACCGGCATGGGGGTGATACCCGGATGCTCCGCGGCGGTGCGCTTCGCGGCGTCGATATCGAGATCGGCGGCCACGACCCGGTCGCCGCGCGCGGCCAGCCGCATTGCGACGGCGCGGCCGATACCCGATCCGGCGCCGGTGACAACGGTAATATTGCTCTCGCTCATAGTGTTTCGAACCTCATTCGCTCACGGGTGCGGCGGAGGGGAAGTTGGGGGCGCGTTTCTCGCGCAGCGCGGTGTAGCCCTCGGTGACATCGGGCCCCATGAAGCAGAGCATTTCGTAGGCTGCGGACTGGTCGAATATCGGCCCGGCCTGTTTGAGCCAGTTGTTCAGCGCCCGCTTGGTCCAGCGGATGGCCAGCTGGGAGCCGGTGGCCAGGGTGGTGGCGGCCGCCAGCGCGTCGGGCAGCACCCGCTCGCGCGGGACGGCGCTGGTGACCATGCCGATCCGCTCGGCCTCGGCGCCGACCACCATCTCACCGGTCAGCAGGTAGTACTTGGCCTTGGCCATCCCGGACAGCAGCGGCCACAGGATGGCGGCGTGATCGCCGGCGGCGACCCCGAGTTTGACGTGCCCGTCGCCGAGTTTGGCATCCTCGGCGCAGATCGAGATATCCGACAGCATCGCGACCACCAGCCCCGCGCCCACCGCGACACCGTTGATCGCGGCGACCACCGGCTTCTCGCAGTTGATCATGTTGTAGACAAGATCGCTCATCTCCGAGAGCATTCCGGCCACCCGGTCGTGGTTGCCGGCGATGCGTTCGACCATGGCGAGATCGCCGCCCGCGGAGAACGCCTTACCCGCCCCGGTGATGACCGCGACCCGGGTCAGTGGGTCGGCCGAGACGTCGGACCATACCCGCGCCAGTTCCGCGTGCATACCCTCGTCGGCGGCGTTGTACTTCTCCGGCCGGTCGATGGTGATCTGCAGGATGCCGTTGTCGAGGCGCTCGAACGAGAGCTGTTCGTAAGTCGAGAAATCCATCACGCTTCCCTTGGTGCGAGGAGGGGCCCGGCCCGGGATGTCCGAAGTGAGTGAATGTACGATCCGTAGTGAATGAACATACATTCACTCCTGTGGTGTGTCAAGGGCCACATCGGAAGGAGTGGGTGCAATTCGGCACGGTCACTCCGAATCGGCGCGGTATGCGACGATCGTCGTATGGGCGGCCCGGACGAGTGCTGGTACTACTGCCTGAAACACCGGCGGGCCGAACAGAGCAAGCGGTGCTGGTTCGCCGATCGGATCGGTCCGTATCCGGATCGGGCCACCGCCGAGCGGGCCCTCGAGATCGTGCGCGAACGCAATGCCCGGGCCGACGCCCGTGACGAGGGCAACTGATCCCGGTCACATCGGAACCGGTCAGCTCGTCGGCATCGGGGCCGGTGGGCTACGGTTGCACGACAATGCAGTGCGCGCATCGCCGATCGGGCGTGCGATCAGGTCGAATCGAGTGGAGGGCGACTTGTGAAGGTGACCGTGGTGGTGCCGACCTACAACGAGCGGGACAACCTGCCGGTGGCGGTGTCGCGACTGACCGCTCTTCCCGTGTCCGACCTGCACATTCTCGTGGTCGACGATAACTCCCCGGACGGCACCGGCGAGGTCGCCGACAAGCTGGCCGCCGAACTGCCGAATGTGGTGGGAGTGCTGCACCGGCAGGAGAAGGACGGTCTGGGGAGGGCCTATATCGCCGGTATCACCAAGGCTCTCGACGAGGGAGCCGATGTGGTCATCCAGATGGATGCCGATCTGTCCCATCCCGCCGAGGTCGTCCCGGCCATGCTCGACAAGCTCGAGACGTCCGGCGCCGGGGTGGTGCTGGGGTCGCGGTATGTGGACGGCGGATCCACCGCCGCCGAATGGAAGTGGTACCGCAAAGCGCTCTCGGCCTGGGCGAACTTCTACGTCAACGCGATTCTGCGGCTGGGGGTCAAGGATTCGACCGCCGGATTCAAGGCCTGGAAGGCCGAGACCCTCCGCGCCATCGACGTGGCCTCCATCCACAGCAATGGCTACTCGTTCCAGGTGGAGATGAACTACCGCGCGATCAAACGGGGCATCACGATCGCCGAGGTGCCGATCCGGTTCGAGGAACGCACCAAGGGCGCGTCCAAGATGAGTCTGAAGGTGCAGCTGGAATCGGCACTGATGCCGTGGAAGCTGCTCCTCGGTCGCAGCCTGTGATCGGTCGCTCGCTCAGCCGGTAGGCCAGTCGCGCAGGGTTGCGGTGAACAGCTCCCGAACCTGCTCGATCTCGGTGTTCATATCGTCGCGATCCCATTCGCGCACGTCGATCGGTGCCAGTACGGCGACATCGACAGTGCCTTTGCGCACGATCGGTGAGTTCCGCCAGGCGATCTCGCCGGCATTGCGGATGACGACCGGGATGATCGGCACCCCGGCCTCGATGGCGATATGGAACGCGCCCTTCTTGAACGGCCCGATTCGTGGTGACATCGACCGGGTGCCCTCGGGCGCGATGACGATCGACAGTCCGCCGCGCAGCGTTTCGACCACGGGTGCCATCGCCGCCTTCGCACTCGCGGTATCGGAGCGGTCGATGAAGGTGGCGCCGGCGAAGCGCAGCAGTGGCCCGAAGATCGGATTGGTCCGGACCTCCTGTTTGACGATCCCGGTGAATCCGCCGCGCAGCACCTCGGCGAGCACCACCATGTCGAATTGGCTCTGGTGATTGAATAGGAAAACCGCCGGTCGGGGCGCCCGGGCGTACTCCTCGCCGGTGATCCGGACGCGAATTCCGGTGCTGCGCAGGGTGGTATCGGCGGCGGTGGTCATCATGGCGCCGGCCATTGTCTCCCGGTCGCGGGTGGTCGCCCGCGAGGCGGTTCCCAGCGCCGCACCGGTGAGTAGACCCGCGAAACCCACTGCGGTGCGGGCGATATCGATGGGTTTCGGCGGCTTCCGGGGGCGGAAGGTGAGGGTGGGCCAGCCCCGCTCATCGGCGGTGCGGGCGAGGTCCGGTGCGGGGTTCACCGCGGTCGGTTTGCCGGCGGATTCCAGGGTGGGGAGATCGGATTCGGCGGTGGCGTAGGTGTAACCGCTCGCGAGGTCGATGCCGCGTGCGGCCGCGAAGTCGTGCAGCGCCGCCGCTTTCACCTTGCCGCGCAACGGTTCTCCCGCCGGGTACCCGGTCAGGACCCCGCCGGAGGTGGCCATCGGCGTACACAGCGCATAGTCGATACCGAGTTCCGCGGCGATCGGTTCGACCTGGAAGCGCGTCAGGGCGGTGACCAGAATCAGCGTATGTCCGGCCGCCTCGTGTTCGCGGATCAGTTGCCACGCTTCGGGATACAGGTGCGCGTGCACGGTGCGGCGGAACAGGTCCTCGCCGAGGGTGGTCAGCTCCTCCTCGGTGCGACCGGCCAGCAGTGGTTCGGCGCGCCGCAGGAAAGTCTCGTCGTCGCCGGGGTTGATTCCGGTGCGCAGCAGTTCGGTCAGGGCCGCACCGTCACCGCGGCGTAGTAGCCGCACGGGTGCCGGTGCCGGAGTGAATCCGGCCACGACCGTCCCCGCGACATCGAAGACGGCCGGGATGTGGGATCCGCGGGGGCCGGATCGGATGGCCGATACCGCGTCGGCGAGGTTCACGAGGGATCACCCGGTGCGCGGTGCGATGGATCGAGGGTGGCGGCCCGGCTGATTCGGGTCCCGATGGCGGCCAGTTCGTTCGCCAGCTCCCGGCGGCGGTCCGCCAGATCCGGGGCGCCGGGTTCGACGAGGCCGTAATTGTCCGCGAGTTTCAGTGCGCTGGAGAATAATTCGGAGGACACCGACTCCGCGCTGTGTAGCCTT
>JAFMQT010000058.1 GCA_017354515.1 Nocardia sp.
CGGTCGATCGGATCAGGTGGGGAGTTGCCATGGGGCTGTTGCCGGCAGATATCGATGAGTTGCACCTATTGCCGGGAACTTTGGCCGGTGTGGTGGCTGCGATCGCCAAGGTCGATATGACGTCGGCCGCGCGGGGCGCGTGCGCTGCTCATGCCCGACTGTTGGGCGTCGATCATCGCGTGCTGGCTGGTGGGCGCGTCGATCATCGCGTGCTGGCTGGTGGGCACTGACGGTGATCGTCGATTGGGAGGTTTATTACGACACCGCCTGCCGATGCCGGCAACTCGCCGCGGATCTGCGGGCGGCCGACAAACCGGTGCACGAGGCGGTGCGTAATCACTGTGCGGGGATGGCGGGGGATGCGAACGGCTGCAAGCAGTGGGGCGAGTCCTACGATCACGCCGCGCATCACACGTTGCAGGCGTCGGCGAGTCTGGCCAACGCTTTGACCAACTACGCCGCCATCTTGGCCGCGCAGGGCTACAACTGGGGGATCGCGAACAGGTCGAATCCGCCGCCGCCGCGCCCGGACACCACCCAGGTCGCCGAGTATCGTGTCGATCTCCCAACGTCGGTGCGCGACAACGGGTCCGGGTTCGCGCACAGCGGTGGTGTGAAGGCATTCTTCGATCAACTCGTCACTGCGGTCGCGGACCGGTTCGGCAAACTCCCCAACGCGGATGCCGGCAAGCTCGATACCGCCCACAGCACGTGGAGTACGTTCGCGAACCATCCAACGGTGACGGGTGCGTCGGCGACGATCGCGGCGGTGTCGGGGTTGTTCGAGGGGATGGATGACCCGGCCAATCGGCAGCTGATCCAGGACCATTTCGCCACGTTGAAGAACAGCGCCGACAACGTGGTGTCCGGAGCTCGGAATATCGCCGGCCCGGTGGGTGACTATCATTCGGCCACGGTGTCTTTCGGTGACACCACGGCGAATAGGATCAATTGGCTCGAGGCCGGGATCACCGCCGCTGCGGTGGCCGGGGTCGCGTTGGCTATCTTCACCGTCGGGATGAGCGCCGAGGCTGCCGGCGCATCTATCGCCGCGGCCGTCACTGCGACCACGACGGCGATCGAGGAGGCATTCACGGCCAGTACCCTCGCCGAAATCCTGGGCGTCACCACGTTGACCCTGGGTGCGGTCGTGACCGTGAAGGCGTTCCAAGCCGTCCCGGTCGACGACTTGGAAAGGGACGCAGCCAAACTAGCTGCCATCATCGCGATGAAAGTCCTCATCGACGATGGTTCACCAGGCGATGACAGCGAACGTAAGCAAAATCCTCAAGGTCCTGGAGAATCGCCGGTCTGGAAGGATCTGAAACCCTATCGCGGTAAGACCAAGACGAATGGCAAGAACGGGAAGTCTCGTGAATTCTATGAATGGGACTACACCCACGATGATATTGAAGTATATGATAGCAAAGGTCAACACCTCGGGTCGATGGACCCGGTGTCCGGAAAAATGTACAAGCCTGCTGTCAATGGGCGGAAAATACCGGTGGGGTGAATATGTCTAAGAATGTGCATCGGCACTCGTGCCCAGGGATGGATGACTGGCTCGAAGACGCCTCAATCCCCATTGACTACGACGAGAAAATTCGCGAGTACTATATTTCGATACCGAACCAAGAGAGTCAGATTGTGATGAATTTTTGTCCCTGGTGTGGGGCAGAACTTCCATCGAGTCTGCGTGATGAATGGTTCGACCGCATCTTCGACCTGGGTCTGGACGGCCCAGAAGATCCCGGCATTCCTGTCGAGATGCGCTCCGATGCATGGTGGACAGGGGCCTAATGGCAATCGATGTCTATATGGAGAATCAGATTCACGAACGAACCGAAAGGCTCTCGGGCCGGATCTTGGAAACCCTCACAGGATACGTGCTTCAAGCCCCTCTGGGATCGATGATCCGAGGGATACACAAGTACGCCGATACCATGTTCAATTCATATCAGCTCAAATTTCTCCTGGACGAACTTGCGGCAATATCGCCCCAGGATGAAGACGAAAGAGAAATGATACTGGCTTTGACCTCGGCGGCGGAGAAAGCCATTCGCCAGAATGGGTACCTTTGGTTCAGCGGCGACTAGTGACGAGACATGGAAGGTGCATCTGCCGAAGTCGTGAACCCCGTAAGAAGGAACATTTTCTGCAATTCCGAATATCGGATGATTGGCCGATCCGTAATGAGTACTTACCAAAGACTGGATCCGATCGAGCGAGATGCCGCGTTGATCATGATCTCCTCGGGCATCTCCGATTCTGTGTGTGAGGCGATACTCCGGATCGCGCTACACGATCCGGATCCCGACTGGGCCACTGATCAGGCGCTCGCGCTCCTCACTAGTCCGGCCCCCGAAATTCGTGGTGTTTCAGCAACAGCGCTGGGGCATATCGCACGGCTACACCGCCATACCGATAAAACTCGCGTGGTCCCAGCCCTGCAAAAACTTCTCAGCGATCCGGAAAACACGGGCCGGGCCGAAGACGCTCTCGACGATATCGCCATGTTCGCAGGTAGAAACAAGGAGTCGCATCGTCTGCGATAGCTGACCGGTTCGATCAGGAGGGGACAAATTGCTGGAATTGATCAAACGGGCCGCGGCCGCTGCGAGGTGGCCGTCGAAGGGTGTGACGAGCGAGGCCTCTGTCAGCACTGGCGACGCCGATGCCGTCGGACTGCTGGAAGACCTGCTGCCACAGCAGGAACGAAGCCTCGGCCCCGACCACCCGGACACCAACCGGACCCGCGACCAGCTCGCCCAGGCTTATCATCGGGCAGGACGGGAGGATGACGAAGTCCCGCTGTTGCGGCAGTTGCTGGCATACCGCGAGGAGGTCCTGGGTCCCGATCACTCCGACACCAACGCGATACACAATCGACTCGGCGGCAGCTACACGTTGCTGAGTCGATGGGAGGAAGCCATTCCGCACTTCGAACGGCTTCTGGCGCATCGCGAGAAAATGTTTGGGCCCCAGGTATATTCCGTGGTGGGCGCTCGCCGTCAGCTCGGCATAGCGTGCTACCGAGCGGGCCGATATGCCGAGGCCGTCGCGCTGTTCGAACGGAATCTGTTCTACGTCGAGCGAAGCGGCGCAGACAGCTACGACGATCGGGGAAATCTCGCTGCCGCCTATGAAGCCGCAGGGCGCTGGGACGAGGCGACCCCGTTGTACGAACAGCTCGACGGAGTCTTCGGATCAGGGCACGCCAGGGGCAGGTGAGCGGACGAGACTGCCCGAAGCCTTCCCGAATCTCGGTGTTGCACTGATCTATTCAGAGTCGGTGACCCGAGTCGATTCCGAGCAAGCGAGGTCTCGCGGTGTCACGCGGGCGAGCCAGTCACCGAGATTTTCACGTTCGCGGACCAGATCGTAGTGCGTCTGGAGGTTCAGCCAGAATTCCGCTGTGGTGCCGAAGTATTTCGCGAGCAGGAGGGCGGTGCGTGGGGTAATCGCCCGCTTGTCGTGCACGATCTCGTTGATCTGCCGCGGCGGCAGGCCCAGCGCCCGCGCGAGCGCGTTCTGGCTGATACCCATCGGCTCCAAGAATTCCTCATGGAGGATCTCGCCGGGTGAGGTCGGGGGTGGCGGTGCCTCCGTGGCCTTGGACGATTGGATCACCTACCGAGTATGACGTGGAACGTCTCAGAACGGCATTCGCGGCGACCGCGACCGTGTGGCGCCTGCCGTGATCTAATGGGTTCGGCCGATCGGATCAGGTGGGGAGTTGGTATGGGGCTGCTGAAGGCAGACATCGACGAGTTGCACAAATTGTCCGGAACATTGGCCGGTGTGGCGGTTGCTATCGGCAAGGTCGATATGACCTCGGCCGCGGCGGGTATCGCGGCGGCTCTGCCCGGGAGCGGGCTCGAGGGGGTGTGTACGCAGTCGGCGCAGTTCATCGATGGGGCATATCAGCGGGTCGCGGGCAAGATGACGCAGGTCTCCGGGAAGATCGAGACGGTCTCGCAGTGGTACCTGTCGACCGATGAGGACTTCGCGTCGGCGATGCGCGCGTTCGATGTTCATCACACCGGTGGTCGCTGATGGTCGCGCCGGGCAGCACGACACTGCTGCGCAGTCATGTCGAAGTGTGGAATGTGCCGGAATTGACGGCGTTCGCGGATGCGATCAGCACCGCCAATAACGAGACCTTCCAGGTCAATATCGACAATGCGAAGAAGTTCTTCAACGACGTCGGCACCTCGTGGCAGGGTGCGGCCTACAACGCCGCATACGACCGGGTCGGTGAGGACCATGATCAGGCTCGCCGCGTCTGGACCTACGTCGACGATCTGGTGAACGAGATCCGTACTGCCGCATCGGATATCGGATCCCATCGCACAGTCCTGTTGGGCAAGCTCGCCGATGCGCGTGAGGCGGGACTGATCGTGGGCGACAACTGGATGGTCTCGGAGAAGGAGGGCGTATCCGCGGATGTTATCAATGCCCACCAGGAGGCGATCAACGGCGCCTTCTACCCGTTCTCCGATGCGGTCGCCACGGCCGGAACCAAGATCGCTGAAGCCGCCGAACTCGTCCGCGCCTCCGGGGACCTGTTCGGCTCCGATATCGATGTGGCGGAAGCGAATACCCAAGGTGGGCGCCTCGGCGATGAAGACGGCAGAGAAGCCGCCGACGCCGCCCGCAACGGTGACAAGGCCAAAATGGACGAGGTCGCCGCGCACCTGCCCACGTATGTTCTGACACCGAATCAAATGCAGGACCTGTCGGCTGGGAAGGACGTTCCGGGCCTCCCGGCGGACGTCCAGGATTACTACAAGCATTTCTTCGCCTCCGCCGGCAAGGACGGCGTGCTGGCATTGAATGACCAGCTGAAGGCTGAGGCCACCGGGACCTCCGACCATCCCGCGAGTGCCGCCGCCGAGGTCCAGCAGCGTGCGCTGGCGGACGGAATGATGGCCGTTTCCAATGAGCATGTGGGGACCGGAATCGGGCCGGACGGTAAGCTCACCTCACCCGGCGCTTACACAAACCTGCCACCCGATATCCGGCAATTGATCTCCGGTCGTGCCGAGGATCGGGAATATTCCGGGACGCCCAATCCGACCGCGGAACGCCAGGACATGCTGGATCGGGCTAGGCTGGGGAATCTGCTGGGTAAGGCGGACCCGACCATGGTGGGCGGAACGACCTTCAGCACCGAGGTCGCACGCCAAGGCGCGAGCATGGCCAGTTACGTCGACAACGTCGACAAGAACATGGGCGGTAACATGCCCCCGGGATTCCAGGACGGCGACAAGGACACCATCAAGAACAGCGCGACCGAGTTGCTCGGTGCCGGTGTGAAAAACCATGCGGCCGACTACCAATTGATGACCGGACGGGACGCGACCACCGGTGACAAGCTCCCCGCCGATCTGTCCTTCGGCGCTCAAGGTGATCGGTACGGGGCGCATGGGGGTTACGATCCGCGCAAGTTCAATAGCATTGCGTTCGGCCATGATTGGGGAGATCAGGGCAAGACAGCCTCCGGCCTCTACGATTGGACCGCCGATCACGTCCACGATCAAGGGCCCGAAGGGGATCTGGCGCGAAAGACCATCAGCGCACTGCCCGACATTGTTGCTCCGAAGGATTATGGCAGCCTCGCAACCGCGGAAGACGGGAAGACGATATTCCAGCACAACGCGGACAATTTCAATAAGAATCCTGAGCTTGCCAACTCTCTGGCAAGAGTCTCCGCCTCCGATATCAACGCATTCGCCGGTATTGGTGACGCTCCCAATGCGCCGCAGCCGGCCGCGCCGCTGGATCTGGAGGGCTCGAAACGCCTTGCATTTCTTGCCAGCCAGACACGAGACGGTCGCGAGACGCTCGATCTGGCTCGCCAAACTTATGGTAATGCGGTCATGTACCAGGTAACGCACGACCCGAGCATGAGTCCCACCACCGCGCATGACACGGTTCGAAGTATCGCGGCCCTGGACGCGCATATCAATGATTCCATGCAGAACGCGCAGATCTACCAAAGCTACGATGTGGCCGCGAAACACAATGAGCAGGCGCAACAGTCGCACGACGACCATAAGGAAATCGGTGACAATGTCAAGAAGGTTGTCGACGCCATTCCAGTTCCGGGAGGTAAGGCTGTCAGCACCGTTAAGGACATCCTCGAGGACCAGGCCTACAAGGGTCTGATGAGTGGCGTCAACCCGGATCCGACGCCGGAAAAGGTTCAGTATCCGTCGGTTGAGGTCGCCAAGTACACCGGTGAAACCGACTTCCGAAACAGGATGGCGCATCACTGGGGTGCGTCCCCAGACGATATCGTGAAATACGGACCCATTTACGACGGTGCGTATGAGTCGACTATTAGTGATGGTCTAGTGAAGGATAACAGTTCACTGGAACAGCTTTCGACAGGCGGGGCTCAAGAGCCGGGGGCCAAGAAGAAGCAGGGCAGTTAGGTGCGGATCTTTGAAAGGTTCCGGGGTAATGTCCGACGAACGTGTATCCGGGTGCCATCGTTGGCAATTGCCGTTCTCCTGTCGTTCTGTGTGGCATCTTGTGCGGGCAATACTCAGCAACCTGCATCGTCATTGCCCACGCTGCCCTCCCAGGTTCCGTCCTCCTTCGATCCGTGCCGTGCCATACCGGCCGACATTTTGTCGAGTCACCACCTAGATCCGCGACCCGTACCGACAATTAGTCAAATGGATTCTCCAACCAAGTACAGAGGTTGCTGGTACTACACATTCAGAGACAAACTGGACGATTACGGTCCAGATGTCCGTATTGAAATCACGAATGTAACGCCAGAGTATTTCAGGAAACAGAATGCGCCGACTCACAGCATCACGATGGGTGCCCACTCTGTTGTGGTCTCGTCGACCTACGACCCGCTCTGTCTAGCCCTCATCGACGTTCAGGGCGGTGGCCTGCAGCTTTCGAACCAAGTGCGGGGCAAAGATGGCTGCGCGCAACTGACAGACCTCGCGGCAGCGATCGTCCCCCTCTTGCCGCCAGCGTAGTTCGCCCGTCGACGCTCGAGGCGGCCGGCATCAGCATGCCCCTCCAGATTCCGAACCACCGGCGAGGTATTGCCGCAGATATATCTCTGAATATACTATCGGATATATGAAGACGATGATCGACGTGAACGACCAGGCGCTCGAACTCGCCGCCAAGGAACTCGGTACGACATCGAAGAAGGACACCGTGAACGCGGCGCTGGAGTTCGTCGCCGAACGGCGTCGCCGCATCGAACAGGTGCTGTCGGATCCGCTCGGCTTCGGGGTGGGTCCGGACATCGGCGATCCCGACATCATGCGGAAGGCTCGTCGGTGACGGTGCCGAGACCACTGAGACTGCACCTCATCGACACGTCCGCCGCTGCCCGACTGGGACACGCCGCCGTACGCACGGTGCTTTCGGGACTGATCGCCGACCGCGCCGCGGCGACATGCGTCACCGTCGATCTGGAGGCGGGGTACTCCGGTCGCAACTTCGACGATGTACAGCACATCGCTCAGCGCCGTCGGGCGCTCTATATCAATCTCCCCATCAACGAAACGATCGCCGACCGCGCCCGCGAAGTGCAGCTTTTGATGGCCCGCAAGAGCCAGCACCGGGCCGCGGGCATCGTCGATCTCCTGACCGCCGCCACCGCCGAATTCCACGACGCCGTCATCGTCCACTACGACAACGATTTCGAACATATCGCCGCAATCACCCACCAGCCCCACATCTGGGTCGCACCGAAGGGCAGCGTGGACTGACGCAGGTAACCTGGAATCAGCAGAACTACGCCCACGATCGAGCGGGAAGGATGCCGATGACCACGGCCTCGAGTGATGTCCCTGACCGGTCGCATTCGCCGGCGCACCCGTTGCGGACCATCCGCGACATCCGGGAGTCCCTGCACGAGGATCAGCGCAAGCACTTCGACGCCGAACTCGCCGACACCGAGCTCGAGGCTCTGCCCGCGATGCTGACCCGCTGGGTCGCCCTGAGTAATGATGGGTTCGAGGAGTTCCTGTTGTCCCGTCCTTTCGAGGGTATGGAGTTCGGTGCTCGCTCCTACGACGAGCCGACCGAAGTCCAGTGATCTACCTGCTCGACACGAACGTAGTGTCCGAACTGACTACCAGGCCCAGGCCCGACGCGCGCGTCGTCAACTGGTTCCGCGGCACACCCCGCCCGAATCGGTTCCTCAGCGTGATCACCGTGGCCGAGATCGAAGCCGGTGTGGATGGGGTCGTCGACCCTGTCCGCAAGGCCCGTTACGCCAATGCGCTCGCCGCCATCCGGCACGAGTACATCGACCGGATCGCAATGATCGGCGAACCGGAAGCCGCCGCCTACCTGACCGTTCACAAGACGCTGAAAGCAGCCGGCAGCAGTATCGACCCACCAGATGCCCTGATCGCCGCAACCGCCTTGGCAAACAACTGGACCGTGGCCACGCGGAATATCAAACACATCGCACGGACCGGTGCCACGGTGATCAATCCGTGGGAACAGCAGCTCTGACAACAACGGCATTCGAGTTGCGGTCAGATGGGCACGCGGGGAATTCCGCACGGTCCGACGAAACGTCCGGAGCCGTACGGGTAGTCTCTGCAGACTGGCAGATTGACGGCGGCCCAACCGATTCCGCAGTTCACGACGCCGTCCGTCCGGTGGTCGACATCTTGGAGTGAGGAGACCGGCCGCCGACACGTGATGCGCTCAGCCGACGATCAGGTCGGCGGCGGTCGCAAGGCGTTCGCGGAATTCCGCACGGGTCGTGACCTGCTGCTTGATTCCGATGGATGTGCTGATCAGGGTCTGAGCGATCGCGGCGGATCGCGGTGCGGTGTTCGGTGATCCGGCCAAGGCGGTTTCGACAAGCGCGGCGAATTGTGCGGGGTAGTCGGTGACGATCGGTCCGAGCAGGTCCCGGTATTCCTCGACCAGGGCGTTCACCTCGCGGCTCATCGTGCCGATATAGCGGCCGGTCCACTGATCGAACGCGTCGAGAAGTCGATCGCGGACAGGTCGGGTCAGGTCGGTGAGGATCTGTGTGACCGCGGCGATGCTGCCGTCCAGTGCGTGCGTGACCGCCGTCGCGAAGAGCTGTTGTTTGGAACCGAACATCAGATACAAGCCCGGTCGTGAGATGTCGGCGGCACGGGCGACGTCCTCCATCGATGTTTTCCGATAGCCGTAGCGCACGAATGTGTCGAGTGCGGCAGCGAGCACCTGCTCACGTCGGCTCCCGTCGGTGGTGTGCGTACCCACGCTGGTGGCATCCATCTTCGAACCCTAACCGCGCTGACGAACTATACAATAATGGTAAAATATGTAAAGTGGAGCGTCAAACCGCCGAAGCCGGACCAGGAGTTGCCCGATGACACCACATCCGCTCATCACCACCCGCTTCGACGGTTCGAGCACTGCCGATGAGGTAGCCGCCGGCGTCGATCTGCGTGGTCTGTGCGCAGTGGTCACCGGCGCTTCGTCGGGACTCGGGGCGGAGACCGCTCGGGTTCTGGCGGCTGCGGGCGCGGATGTCACTCTCGCCGTTCGTGATACCGCCGCAGGTGCGCGAGTGGCCGACCGTATCGCGACCCATGGTGCGCGGCGTCGGCCCATGGTGGCTGGCATGGACCTGACAGACCCGGCCGGCGTCGCGCGCTTCGCGCGGGACTGGACCGGTCCGCTGCACCTGCTGGTCAACAACGCCGGGGTGGTCACGGCGGACCTGCAGCGAACCGAAGTGGGGTGGGAGTTCCAGTTCGCGACAAACCATCTGGGCCACTTCGCACTGGCTTGCGGGCTGCACAACGCCCTGGCCCGGGGTGCGGCGGATCGGGGCGGCGCCCGGATCGTGTCGGTGAGTTCCACCGCCCATATGCGTGCTCCGGTCGACTTCGACGATATCCACTTCGAGCACCGGGCCTACGATCCGCAGATTGCCTACGCCCAATCGAAGACGGCGAACTCGCTGTTCGCCGTCGAGGTATCCAGGCGCTGGGTTACCGACGGCATCGTTGCCAACGCCGTCAATCCTGGCGGGATCAGGACCGGCCTGCAGCGGAATTTCACACCGCGCCAACGTGAATCGCTGGACGCCGCGGAAGCGGCAGGTGTATTCACCTACAAGACCGTCGAGCAGGGCGCCGCGACGACGCTGGTGGCGGCGATCGCCCCGGAGTTCGAGGGAACCGGTGGGCACTACCTCGATGACTGTCGCGAGGCGTATACCGTCCCCGACGATGCCGACTTGTCCGCCCACGCGTACGGCGTCAAGAAATGGGCTCTCGATCCGGACGCTGCGCGTGAACTCTGGTCGGTGTCGTGCGCGACGCTCGAGTGGTGAACCGTACTCGTGCCCTCGACATCAGCACCGAATCCAGCGCAGCTCTCCGGCTTCAGCGATCGTTGCTGTTGCGTCCTGTGCGCCTACCCTGTAGCAACAGCGGGTGCGTTCGAACTACACCCGTGCCGTCCTGGCCATCGCCGTCCTAGGCCTTGGCTGCCTAACCGCCTGCGGCGCAAGCGATCCCAAAGCGTTACCTGCCGATACGACGAACTCGCTGACCTCGCCGCCGTCCACATCCGAATCCGCCGCAGCCGACATGTCCATCGCCCACACACCCCTCAGCACCAACGCCGTCGCAGCGGCCCCGCCCCCACCCGCGTCGCCTCCGGCTCCGGCGCCGCCCCCACGACCCACACCAGCACCAGCGACGACCGCGGCCCCACCGCCGGCCTCCGCACCCCAGCCATCCACGCCCGTCGCGGGCCCCACCTCATCGGTCCGGAAGGTCTATTACAAGTCCTGCAAGCAGGCCAAGGCCGCCGGAGCGGCACCGTTGCACAAAGGCGATCCCGGGTACCGGAAGGGCCTCGACGACGACCACAACGGGACAGCCTGCGAGAAGTAGCGGTCGCCGCCGGCAGGAACGCCGGCCGGATCGTGGAGGTAACATCCTGGAAGTGCTGACCGCCGAGCGTTCCGGGGCATACGCCCAAGCTGCCGCTTCGGTGCGCGCGGAAGGGCTGGAGGCCAGCCCGGCCGCCGACGCGGTGATGAACCGGTGGGCGCGCGGTGAGATCAGCACAACGCAGATGCGTGAGCAGGTCCGAGCCCTTTACGGCGCGGTGTGACGAACAGTGAAATGTGTTGCGGCGCTACGCGGTTTCTCGCGGTCCGGTGAGGGCGTCAAGGTCGATGGTCATTGGCAAGGGCTCGGCTACCGTGACCGTGCCGGTTGCGCGCGGTGTGATCCGATAGGCGCCCTCGGCGTCCAGAGTGAAGATCGTGAGGCCCGCCGAGTCTGCGTCGAGGATGTCGATCACCCAGTAGTGCGCGATGCCGTTGGCGGCGTATTCGCCGGCCTTGATCGCATAGTCGCGAACCGCGGACTCACCCGACGTTGCGATCTCGACGGCCAGCACGATCTGCTCGGCACGTATTCGAGGCTGCTCGACGACCTCGACCCGAGCGACCACGACGTCGGGCACGCGGCGGGGTGAGCGTCCGGTGAGCTCGGTCTCGAGTTCGGAGAATGCTTCCAACTCCGGCGGCAGCTGATCGTCCAGCTGGGGGAGCAACCGCTTGATCGCACGACTGTGTGGTGGCGCGGGGCGGGCAATCACCAGGAGGGATCCGTTCTCGAGTTCGTAACGATGGTCGGTGTCGACAGGCAGAGCATCGAAGTCTTCCACGCTGATGGGGCGCTCGTGCCGGATCGTTGCCGCGTCGGCAGTCATCGTCCGCCTCCCGGAGTCGTTGCAGGTATCAGGACGCATCGGTACCCGACGTGTCATGCGCGTACGCGTGAATATCATCGCATCCGGCCGACATCGGCCTCAACGGGCGTTCTGTGCTGGTCACAGGCGGCTACTACTTGTTCACCATTCGGGGAACGTCAATTTCTGCCTTCGGATGCCGGCGCAGCAATCTCACGCGGAACCGCTGCTCGCCAGTGCTGCGTGCGATGCCCACGCGCCGACGGCAGTGTTGCGGAATGCAGGCGGGCTGTCGAGACCGTGCGCCCGGATTCGGTGTGAGATACCCTCCGCCGCAACACTTCCCGGAATGATAATCAACCAGGAGTAACCATGCCGACGATTCCGACCAGCGACGTCGACCTCTATACCGAGCAGGCACGCATCGACCCGCATCCGATCTACGCGCAGCTGCGGGCGCTCGGACCGGTGGTTTTCCTGACCCGGTACGGCCTCTACGCGCTGCCACGCTACAACGAGGTGCGTACGGCCTCGACCGACTGGCGAACGTTCTCTTCCGCGCGTGGGGTATTCGTGGATCCGGAGGTGAATGCCCAGCTCGAAGGGATCACCCTGTGCAGCGATCCGCCCGAGCACACCGCGCTACGCTCGGTGCTGGGCCGCCCGTTGCGGCAGGACCGGATGCGAGAGGTCATGCCGCGACTCGAGGCCGAAGCCGACCGCGTCGTCGGCGAACTGGTCGAGCGGGGTCGGTTCGAGGTCGTCGCCGACCTGGCCGAACACCTGCCGATGACAGTCATCTCCGACCTGGTCGGCCTGCCCGAGCATGCCCGCGGCAAGATGCTGGACTGGGCCGCGGCGATCTGGAACACCCAGGGGCCGGCCGACGATCGTGCCGCCGCGGCGACGCCGATCGTCAAGGAGTTCCTCGACTTCGCCGTCGACGAAGCCGTCCCCGGCAGGATCGATCCCGATGGCTGGGCCGCACACCTGTACCGGGCCGCCGACCGCGGCGAGATCCCGCGCGAGAAGTGCCCTATGGTGATGCTCGACTACATCACCCCGAGTCTGGACACGACGATTCTCGCAATCACCAACGCGATCGCACTGTTCGCCGAGCACCCGGACCAGTGGGATCTGCTGCGCGCGGACCGATCACTGATCCCGCACGCGATCAATGAATCGCTACGGCTGGAATCGCCTGTGCCCCAGTTCAGCCGGGTACTCACCGACGACCACGAGATCGGCGGCGCCGCGCTGCCGGCTGGTGCACGAGTCGCCCTGCTGTACGGCTCCGCCAACCGCGACGAACGTCACAACCCCGACCCGGCCCGATTCGACATCACCCGACGCCCCGCCGATCACCTCGCCTTCGGCCGCGGCGAACATGTTTGTGTCGGTATGCATCTGGCCCGCCTCGAAATGGGTGTGCTCCTGGAACGGTTGGCAAACCGAGTGTCCCGCTTCCACATCCGCGATTCCCGCCCTCTGATCAACAATGGTCTGCGTGGGCTGGAGTCGCTCGACGTCGAAATCGAATCGGTGAGCGAGTAGGGCCGCGAATCACCAGATCCCGGCCGCAGCGGTATTCTCTCAGGTATGTCGCGTCCAGACCACTCGCCTGCCGAATTCGCTGGCGGTATCTGCTGGCGCAAATCAATCGCGGAAGACCGAGCGGCGTGGCCTCGCTCGGAAATACCCGGCCGTGGAACGGCGTCCCGCAGGCCGCCGGAGCCCGAGTTTTCTGAGGGTCATGAGTGACAAACTCGTGCAGTTTCACATTACCGCTCCGTTCGTCGGAGCAAGGGCGAAGTTGACCCCCGATGAACTGGGATACGGTTATGAAAATGATTGGCTCACAGATGAGTCCGTGGTTCGCCTTGCGATTGACGATGTTGTTCCCGACACCAGGTCAGTGAAGACCGTTGAATCGCTGTCACTGCTGCTGTCCGATGAATACGATCGCGTTCCAGAGCTGATCGAGCAGCTCCGTTCCGATCCTCGGGCAGTGTGGGTATATCTCGCCCTTGCTTGGGTTTACGAGAACGCCGATGACTTTGAGGGCGGGTTGTGGCAGACGGTCGAGATGCTGTATGCCGACTTCGATTACCCGACGGAGATGGAGCCGTTCGTCCCCTTCATGCCACCGCCTTGCGTCTTGCCGACGGTTGCGTGAAAGATGCGTTGCACAATTGTGCGGTCGACGAACGACAGGACAGGCCAGGACAACATGGCGAAAAATGGCGTGTGCGGCTGTCGTGCTGCCAGCGCTGGATTGTGTGCGAATACTGCGTACACGGCGATCATCGGTGCAACGTGCATCAGCCAGTCGACGAGGAAAGCAAATACCCGGCGCAGCCGTCGCGGTGACGGGTACCTGGGGTCATCTTTATCACCGTGTTCTCGCGGTTTACCCGTCGAATCGTCGCGTCGACCGAAGGTCTCGATGCCGCGGATTTCCCGCGGGGCTGTATCCGGGTTGCGCTGGCCCTTACTGTGGCGACCATAGGTCATAGCGTCGGCCACATTCCGTAGTCGGGTTCTACCAAGTCTCGTATTCTTCCTCGTCTTCGCGGATTCGTTTGCGGGCGGCCTCGATCCAGGTGGTGAAGCGGGTGGCGATGTCGGTGGGCGCTACCGGGCGGACGGTGATGTTTTCGCTTCGGAGTTCCAGGTAGCGGCCGTCTTTCAGGTCGTGCCAATGGAGGGATCTGGTTGGGGCGGGGTCGGTGTTGAACGGGCCGATCAGCAGGCGCGCCAAACCGCCGCCTTCGCCGTGGGATTCGAACAGGCGGCGGTATCGTTCGGCGGGGGTGTTGCCGGTCAGCGATTGGTGGTTGGCGCGCAGGTCGGCGGGGTGGACGGTGAGGGGTTGCTGTTTGCCGGGGGAGCGGGCGGGAATTGTTTTCGATAGGTAGACCGGCAGGTTCTCCGAACGGCACAGGCGCAGCCGGAACAGTCCTTCGCGGCCGGCCTGGGTGAACTGATGCAGGATCGCGGCGTGATGGTCGGTGCGGGCGCCGATGATGCGGTATTCGCGCTGAATTCCTTCG
>JAFMQT010000639.1 GCA_017354515.1 Nocardia sp.
GCGCGTGCGGAATACGAGGGTGTTGACGAACATGCCGATCAGGTCGTCCAGGACCTGTTCACCGCGACCCGCCATGGGCGAGCCGATGGCGATGTCATCGCTGCCGGACAGTCGCGCCAGTAGCACCGCGAGCGCGGTGTGCACCACCATGAACAGGGTCGCGCCCTGTCCCCGCGCCAATTCCACCAGCGCCCGGTGGGTTTCGGCGTCGATCCGAACCGCGACATTGCCGCCGGTGAACGATTGCGCCGCCGGGCGCGGCCGATCCGCGGGCAGATCCAGTTGATCGGGCAGATCGGCGAGTTCTTCTCGCCAGTACGCGACCTGTGCCGCGGCCACCGAATCCGGATCGTCCTCCGACCCGAGTGACTCACGTTGCCACAGCGCGTAATCGGCGTACTGCACCGGCAGTGGCGTCCAGTTCGGCGCCTGCCCCGCGGCGCGGGCGGCGTAGGCGGTCATCAGGTCGCGGGTCAGCGGTCCCATCGACGAACCGTCACCGGCGATGTGGTGCACCACCATGGCCAGGATGTAGTTGTCGGTATCGACGTAGCCAGCGTCGTCGTGGCCAGCGCCGTCGTCGATCCGCAACAGCCCCACCCGAACCGGCACCTGGCTGGTGACATCGAATGTGGTGGAGACGAATTCGACGACCGACGCCTGGACATCATCGGCGGCGACCGTGCGCTGTTCGAGTTCGGGAACCGCCTGTCCCGGTGCGAGAATCACCTGCACCGGACCGCTGTCGGTATCCGGGTAGACGGTGCGCAGAACCTCGTGCCGGGCGAATAGATCGCCGACCGCGGCGCGCAGGGCGTCGATATCGAGGTCGCCGTTCAACCGCACGGCCATCGGCACGTTGTAGGCCGTGGAGTGGGGGTCGAAGCGGTTGAGGAACCACATCCGCTGCTGAGCGAGCGAGAGCGGCAGCCGTTCGGGCCGCGGCCCCGCCGTCAACGCCGGGCGCGCACCGGATCCGGCGTGCTGTCCCAGCTTGGCCGCCAGCCCCGCGACCGTGGCGGACTCGAACAGCAGTCGCACCGGAACCTGGGTATCGAGCGCGGCGCCCAGGCGCGCGGCCACCTGGGTGGCCAGTAGCGAGTTTCCGCCGAGGGCGAAGAAGTCGTCGTCGGCGCCGACCCGGGGTGCTCCCAGCACATCGCCGTAGACCGCGGCGACCGCTTCCTCGATGGGGGTCGACGCGGCACGGAATTCAGTGGTCTCGAATTCCGGTTCCGGCAGCGCCTTCCGGTCCAGTTTGCCGTTGATGTTCAGCGGCAGCGCGTCCAGCGTCACGAAGGCCGCCGGGACCATATACGACGGTAGCGAGGCCTCGAGCTCGGCCCGTACCGGTTCGATATCGAGGCGGTCGCCGGACGGAACCAGATACGCGACCAACCGGTGCCCGAGCCGGGGATCCGACGCGGCCACCACCGCGACCTGTCCGACCTCCGGCTGGGCCAGCAGTGTGGCTTCGATCTCGCCTAGTTCGATGCGGAATCCGCGGATCTTGACCTGGAAGTCGCTGCGGCCCCGGTATTCCAGTTCACCCTGGGCATTCCAGGCGGCGAGGTCGCCGGTGCGATACATCCGCTCACCGGTACCGAACGGGTTGGCCACGAACCGATCCGCGGTCAGATCGGCGCGCCCGAAATAGCCGCGAGCCAGCTGCGCACCCGCCAGATACAACTCACCCACCACACCGTCGGCCACCGGGCGCAGACGCGAATCCAGCACGTACACGGCGGAATTCCACTCCGGGGTGCCGATCGGGACCGACAATTCCTCGGCGCCGCTGACCCGATATCGGGTCACCGACACCGCCGCCTCGGTCGGGCCGTACAAATTGAACAGCTCACCGGCATTGTCCCGCCGGAAACGCCGTGCCGCCGACACCGGCAGCGCCTCGCCGATAGCCAGCACCTGCCGAACCGAATCCGGCAGCACACCACCGGATTCGGTGAGCAACGCATCCAGCATCGACGGCACCGCGTGCAGTGTCGTCACACGGGTCCGAGCGATCAGCTCGTTGATGTACCCCGGATCGCGATGTCCCTCGGGTTCGGCGATCACCAAGCGACCACCGCACACCGCCGCCGACCAGAACTCCCACACCGACAGATCGAATGTCGCCGCGGTCTTCAACAGCACCGCGTCATCGGGACCCAGTCCGAACTCCGCGGCCTTCCACACCAATTGGTTGACCACCGCCGCGTGCGAAACCGCCACACCCT
>JAFMQT010000283.1 GCA_017354515.1 Nocardia sp.
GGTCGCGCCCTGAATCCGGTGTAAATCCGGCCTCGTGAGACGAGGCCGGGCGTAGGTTCTGCTTCGAAAACCGCCAAGTCATCGAAGAAGGAGCTACGCCCGTGCCTGCACGAGTATCACCGACTGATCGTGTCCGCGCAAAGATCGACGAGTTGTTTGCCGCCGATCGTGAGTTACCCGAGATCTTGGAGGAGGTTGCCCGCCTGGGCGCCCAGTTGTTGATGCAGGCGGCGCTCGAGGCCGAGGTGACCGAGTTCCTGGGCCGTGACCGTTATCAGCGGGCCGCCGCGGCACCGGGTGCGGTGGCGGGTTCGCGCAACGGGTATCGGCCGGTGACGGTCAAGACGACCGCCGGCCCGATCACCCTCGAGCGGCCGAAGCTGCGTGGCACGACTGCCGCGTTCGCCTCGCGACTGTTCGGCAAGCACGTCACCAAGACGCACGCGCTGGAGTCGCTGGTGATCGCCTCATTCGTGCGTGGGCTGTCGACCCGTGATGTGGAGGCCACCTTGGCCGATGCGCTCGGCGATCAGGCCGCGATCTCGAAATCGACTGTGTCACAAGTGTGTCAGGCCATCAAGACCGAGTACGAGGCCTGGGTGACGCGGCGCCTGGACTCCGTCGTGCTGGACTACCTGTTTTTGGACGCGTCGTTTTTCCGCATGCATCCCGGCTCCCCGGCCGAGCCGATCCTGGCCGCGTGGGGGATCACCACCGCCGGGGCACCGGTGTTCGTCGGTCTCGCGCCCGGCTCGGGGGAATCCACCGACGCCTGGGCCGATTTCCTCACCGATCTGACCGGCCGGGGCCTGGGATGCCCGCTGCTGATCGTCTCCGACGGCGCGAAGGGCCTAATCGCCGCCGTCGAACAGATCTTCCCGGCCGCGCTGCGTCAACGGTGCCTGATCCACCGCCTCAGAAACGTCGTCGCGAAGATTCCGGCCGGGATGCAGGCCGAGATCCGTGACGGCTACTGGGCCTGCTTCGACACCGGGAACCTCACCGTGGCGCCCGGGCCGAAACTGGTCGCGCTCGTCGACACCCGCCTGCGGAAGTTCGAAAAACGTTACGCCCGAGCATATCCCGCCGCTATGAAGATTCTGGCCACCGACCGGGAAGGGTTGACCGCCTATCTGCGCTTTCCCGCCGAGCACCACAACCGGGTTCGTCATTCCAACTTCATCGAGCGGACATTCGGTGAAACACGCAGGCGCGCAAAGGTTATCGGCCGTTTCCCCGGCGAGACCAGCTGCATATCCATCGCGTGGGCCGTGCTCGACCGCGCCTCACGCGGCTGGCGTGGTTTCACCATGACACCCGCCGGACTGCGCTTGCTGCAGGACCTGCGACGCAGCCTGCTCGACCCGCCCCGCCAACTGCGGCCCCGCCGAGCAACCACCGGCCCCGCCGAATCTGTCAGCGCCACCGCGTAACATCACCCCCGAAGTCGGAACCTCCGCCCGAGGATTTACACCGGACTTCGGACGCCACCATCGAGGATGTCCGGGTAGCGATCACCGATGGCGTTGATGATGGCGACGGTATCGCGGACGCACCACGCCCCGGCGGTGCGGTGGCGCAGCAGGGTACGCAGCTGATCCCCGAGGGCGCGGCGCGCCCGCTCCGGGCTGTAGGGCACACCGTCCAGATCGTCGATCACATGCTCCAATTCATCGAATACCGGTTCGATGATCGCCAGCAGTAGATGCAGTTTGGAGGCGTAGTGATAGTAGAGGGAGGCTTTTGTGATTCCTACCGCATCCGCGACCTCGCGAAGGCTCGTCTGCTCGAATCCCTTGGCGGAAAATAGCCGGATCGCCGCATCACGAATCGCGTCCTTAGTGCTTGTACCTGCGATAACAGATCCCGAGGTACCTCGAGCGCGCATGGGGACGATCCTCTCATCTAGCGATAACGGCTCCCCGCCGACCCGCGATAAGCGGTTGGTCACCGGTCGAGCGATTCGGTAGTCTACCTACCGCACGGTAGGCAACGCACACCGACGAAGGTGGGCCGCAATGTGGCGGCGCGATCGCGCTGTCTACACAGCCTGACAGTGCTGGCTCCGCCAGTGGGTATCAACAACCGCGCCAGTGGGTATCAGCGACCGCGCAAGTGGATGTCAGCACCGTAACCAAGCTCACTCCCAAGGAGATACCGCATGTCCGTGTACCTCTATCGGTGGGGCAAGTTCGCCTTCCGCCGGAAATGGGTCGTGCTTCCGGCCTGGCTGTTGATCATCGCGATACTCGGTGTCGCCGGTATGGGCCTGAAGAAGCAGACCCAGGACAACTTCTCGATGCCGAATCTGCCCTCGCAGCGGGCCACCGACATCCTCGACAAACAGTTCCCGGGCGCCGCGTCGGCGTTCAGCTTCGACGCGGTCAGCGGCACCTACGTCATCGCCGCCAAACAGGGCAAGCTGACCGACAACGGCAATCGCCAGGCGGTCGCGCAGCTGGTCGAGGACCTGAACAATCTCAACATCGTGGACCACAACAAGCTCAAGCCGGCCGGCAAGATCATGGATCCGATCACCGCGACCGAGGCGATGGGCTGCCTGTCCGGCGATCGCACGGATCCGGCCTTCCTGACCAAATGCGGTCTGGCGCCATTGAATGTGCGCGGGGTGAACAACAATCCCGACACCGTCGCCTACGTCAGCGTCCCGTTCGCGGTCGACAAGGTCTCCAACCTCACCCAGGCGCAGCGTGACGCGGCCCAGCACGTCGCCGACCGGGCCCGCTCGATGGGTCTGAACGTCGAGATCAGCGGTTCGATCGCCACCGAGCAGATGAAGTCCAGCGGTAAGTCCGAGGCGATCGGCTACGCGGTGGCCTTCCTGGTGATGATGGTGGCCTTCGGCGCCCTGATCGCGGCCTTCGTACCGATCATCACCGGCATCGTCGGGGTCGGTGCGGCCTCCTCGCTGATCATGGCGGGGACCTCACTGGTCAACATCCCGAACTTCACCCTGATCCTGGGTTCGATGATCGGTATCGCGTTGTCGATCGACTACGCGCTGTTCATCGTCTCGCGTTACAAATCCGAACTCGCCGTTCAGGATTCGCCCGAGGAAGCCGCGGGTGTGGCCATCGGCACGGCCGGTTCGGCGGTGGTGTTCGCCGGTATGACGGTGATCATCGCGCTGTGCGGGCTCAGTATCGTCGGCGTCGACTTCCTGACCTGGATGGGTCTGGGCGGTGCGCTGGCGGCGTTCTTCGCGATCCTGGTCGCGCTGACCCTGCTGCCCGCGATCATGGGCGCCCTCGGCAAATACCTGTTCAAGCCGAAACTGCCGGTGGTCGCCCAGCACGATCCCGAGGACGACAACTCCCTCACCAACGGCAAGCGTTTCGCACGGGTGATCGCCAAGGCTCCGTGGATCACCCTGGGCGCCAGCGTAATTCTGCTGGGCCTGCTCGCCGCGCCGGCGATGAACCTGAGCCTGGGCCTGCCCGGTGAGGACAGCCAGCCCACGTCGACCACCGTCCGCAAGGCCTACGACCTGCGCACCGAGGGATTCGGCGAGGGCAGTAACGGTGTGCTGACCGTGGTCGCCGATCTGACGAACGTCACGCCGGATCAGCGCCAGGCGGCGGTGACCGCCCTGCACGACAAGCTGGCGTCCTATCCGGGTATGGACTTCGTGACCACGCCCACGCTGAACAAGATGGATCCGGCGACCAAGACACCGGACTATGTGGACAGCACCGGCGCCCAGCTCACCGCGGTACCCAAGTCCGGGCCCAACAACAAGGCCACCCAGGACCTGGTCAAGAATGCGCGTGCCGCCGAGGCGGATCTGCACAGCCGGTACGGCTTGGCGTACGGGATCACCGGAACCACGGCGATCTACTCCGATGTGTCCAATGCGCTGCTCGGCAAGATCGTGCCGTATATGACGATCGTCGCGGTGGCCGCGTTCGTGCTGCTGGTGCTGGTGTTCCGCTCGATTCTGGTGCCGCTGACCGCGGCGCTGGGCTTCCTGCTCTCGATGGCGGCCACCTTCGGTGCGACCGTGCTGATCTTCCAGCAGGACAAGCTCGGCCTGATCGGCGGGCAGCATCCGATCGTCAGCTTCCTGCCGATCATGCTGATCGGCCTGGTATTCGGCCTCGCCATGGACTACCAGGTCTTCCTCGTGACCCGCATGCGGGAGGAGTACGTGCACGGAAAGTCCCCGAAGGAGGCGATGATTTCGGGCTATCACCACGGCGGCCGCGTGGTCACCTCCGCCGCGATCATCATGATCTCGGTCTTCGGCGGCTTCATGCTGGAATCGGACGTGACCGCCAAGTCCATGGGCTTCGCCCTGGCCGCGGGCGTGCTGTTCGACGCCTTCCTGGTCCGCATGGTGCTCATCCCGTCCCTGCTGGTCCTGATGGGCAAGTGGGCGTGGTGGATTCCGCGCTGGCTGGATCGGCTGCTGCCCGATATCGACGTCGAGGGCGCCAAACTGCGCGAGCTGCAGGACCGTGACCGCTCGACCGCCCCCGGACATCGGGAACCGGTGCCGGTCGGCTGATCGGCAACCACCTGTCCGGGCCCCATCCGAACTATCGGGTGGGGCCCGGTCGCGTGAATACGCGGGCAAATCCGACGTGGTCGGCGTAGTCGCGAGACTCGACGATCTCGCCGTTTCGAACTCGGACGACGTAGATATTCGGGATCGAGAACGATTGCCCGCCAACAACACCGGAGTATCGGAACTCGAAGATCACCAGCTCGGGGTCGTCGGTGCGGTAGACGACCGCGTCGGTCGGAGCGAACTCGCCGACATCACCGAGGTTCCCGCCAGAGTTTGCGAAATGTGCACGCACCTCGGCCCGGCTGCGAAGCGGCACAGGGTCTTCGCGGGAGTCGAGCGGGTGGCGCACATCGGTCTCTTCGGCGTACAGGGCCGCCAACTCATCGAGCTGACGCTCCTTCTGCTCGGAACTCAGGCCGCCCGCAACCAGGTTGCTCACCCCAGCCGCCACCGCTCGCACAACGTCAGCGGGATCTTTCCTCGATATCATGGTGTCCTCTCTATCGGAGTCGTGACTCCGCAAGTTTAACGGAGTGATGACTCCGGTAACGTCGATCCGTTGAAGGAGATCTGTGCGAGCCAACGCCGCGGCCAATCGCGAACGAATCCTCGACGCCGCGGCGGAGGTGTTCGGCAAACAGGGTTCGGCCGGCTCCACCGAAGAGGTGGCACGACGGGCCAAAGTGGGGATCGGAACCGTCTTCCGCCACTTCCCCACCAAGGCCGACCTGATCGAGGCGGCCCTGCTTCGCCACTTCGAACAACTCGCCGGGCAGATAGCCACAAACCTGCAGGCAGATGGCCCGCAGCACGCCCTGTTCGCCACCATCACGATGATGGTCGAGACCGGGGCAACCAAGCTGTCGATGGCATCGCTTCTACCGGACGGCTCGTTCCCGCCGGCTGTCCGACAAGCCTCCGACGAGGTTCGCGCGATGGTGGCAGCCCTGCTGGCTCGCGCCGCGCGCGAGGGAAACGTCCGCGACGACATCAGCGTTGACGAGGTCTACCTCCTCATCCGCGCCCTCGCCCAAACCAGCGCGCTGACCCGACCCGATCCCAAAACCCTCGACGCCAGCATCCAAATCCTGCTCAAAGGTCTACAGCGCTAGCCCGATTGGCCTTGTTCCGATGGGTTATCGCAGGCTCTCCTCGACCGCTGCGGACAGGCGTGCGGCGTCCTTCCGGTCCTGGTCACCGACGGTGAAGGCGCGCTGAACCGCGCCGCGGTAGGCGGCTCGTCCCGGGCTCGGGTCATCGATCAGACCGACAATGGGGCGGATCGCAGCTTCCGGGCGCTGGCCCAGCAGCCGCCCGAGAACGGCGGCGCCGATGCGCATGCCCGTGCCGACCTCGCCCGCGAAGCTGGTACGCACCAGCCGGGCCGGTCCCCAGGTGAGGTAGGCGAGGTTCGGGTTGTCATTGGTGGCGAGGATGCCGAGGAGTTCGTTGGCCCGCCGCTGCTGGGCGTTGGAGCGCTTGAAGGTGAACCCGTCCACCATCTCCAAGTCGTCGAAATCCACCGCATCGGCGCGGGCCCCGGGCACTGCGGTATTCACAATCACCGGCCGCCCGGCCCGGCGCAGCAACGGGGCGAGTCCGGTGACGAGCAGGTACTTGCTGAGGAAGAACAGCGCCCAGGACGCCTCGTGTCCTTCGGGCGTGGTCTGTCGGTGTTGCCGGAGGAAAGATGCGGCCAGTACCAGGGCGTCGATGCACTCGTGATCGGC